>JAUIAC010000290.1 GCA_030425545.1 bacterium
GCCGGATCAAGGTAGTCACAGCGGTTCTGAAAGACCGTGCCGGTCTCGAGCTGCGCGCCGAGCCGCCAACCTGCTTCGAGGTCGGACGACCAGAGGCTCGCCGTCAGGCCATAGGGGCTGTCGTTCATCAACCTCAGCGCCTCTTCGTCGCCGCGAACGGGCATGATGCCGACCACGGGCCCGAAGGTCTCCTCCCGCATGACGGCCATGGTGTGGTCGACGTCGACCAGCACCTGCGGCGCGAGATAGGGGGTTCCCGGCGCGTGGCGAGGGAAATGGGCCGGGTCGATGAGGCCCTGCGCGCCGGCGGCCAGCGCAGCGTCGACCTGGGCCTGAATCGCCACGGCGTTGCGCGCCCGAACCACGGGACCGAGGTTGGTCGACGGGTCGCGCGGATCCCCCAGAACGTAGCCCTTGACCTGCGCCACATAGGCCTCGACGAAGCGGTCGTAGAGCGTGTGGTCGACATAGATTCGTTCGACCCCGCAGCAGCTCTGTCCGCTGTTGAAGAAGGCGCCGTCGACCAGGTTCTCCACCGCGAAGTCGAAGTCCGCGTCCGCCCGCACATAGGCCGGGTCCTTGCCGCCCAGCTCCAGTCCCACGGCGACAAAGCGCCCCGCTGTAGCGGCGTGCACCGCCCGGCCACCGGCGACGCTGCCGGTGAACGCCACGTGCGCCACGCGAGCGTCCTGGACCGCCTGTGCCACCAGGTCGTGGCTCATGTGCAGGTGCTGAAAGACGCCCTCTGGGAGCCCCGCCTCGTGCGCCGCCTCGGTGAAGCGCTCGGCGCAGAGGGGCGTCTGGTCGCTCTGCTTGAGCACGACGGTGTTGCCCGCGAGCAGCGCAGGCACCACGGCGTTGACGCTGATGAGGTAGGGGTAGTTCCACGCCGCCAGCGCGAGCACGACACCGAGCGGCTCGCGCCGGATCGTCCGCTGAAAGCCCGGCTTCTCGGCCACAGGCACCTCCGCCAGGGCCTCCGTGGCGACGGCCAGCAGGTGCCGCGCGCGCTCTTCGAAGCCGCGGATCTCACCCGGGGTCTGGCTGCGAGGCCGGCCGATCTGCCAGGTCAGCTCGTCGGCGAGCACGTCTCCTTTGGCCACAAACGCGTCGACGAAGCGGGTGACAGCGGCGATGCGCTCGTCGAGCGGTGTGCGCCGCCACGACGTGAACGCGCCGCTGGCTGCGGCCAGGGTCGCGTCCAGCTGAGCCGGCGTGGCCAGGGGGCGCTCGACGTACACACTGCCGTCGATCGGTGAGATGGTGGTCAGCACTCGACACCTCCAAGGCGCCGGCGAGCGCAGGGCGCTCGCGCGGCGGATCCCTGACTGGCAGGGGCGGTTTCCGTCGGCTTCGACGGGGCTAGATGATCTCGAAGTAGCGCTTGAGCTCCCAGTCCGTGATCGCCTTGCGGAACTCGCGCTCCTCCCAGCGGCGGCTGGCAGCGTAGTGCTCGACAAAAGTGTCGCCGAAGAGCTCACGGGCCACGGCGCTGTTGTCGAGTCGGTCGGCGGCCTCCATCAGGGTCTGCGGCAGCTGCTGCTCGGGCGGCGGGGTCTGCTCGTACGCGTTGCCGACGATCATGGGCGAGGGCTCGATCTCATGCTCGATGCCGTAGAGACCCGACCCGAGCACCGCCGCCAGGGAGATGTAGGGGTTCATGTCAGCAGCCGCGATGCGGTACTCGACCCGCTGGCTCTTGGCCGAGCCCGGGATCACGCGCAGCGCCGTCGTGCGGTTCTCCACCGACCAGGTCGCCGCCGTTGGCGCCCAGGCGCCCGGGATCAGCCGCCGGTAGCTGTTCACCGTGGGCGAGATCATGGCGAGGAGCCCGGGCATCAGCCGCTGCAGCCCGCCCAAGAAGTGGCGCGCGGTGGTCGACTGGCCGTGCTCGCCCTGGGGATCGTGGAACACCGGCTGGCCGTCCGCGCCCTTGAGGCTCATGTGGATGTGCCCGCTCTGCCCCGGGTAGTCCCCGGACCACTTGGCCATGAAGGTCGCCATCATCTCGTGACGCTGGGCGAGCACCTTGGTGAAGGTCTTGAACAGCGCGGCGCGATCGCCGGACTCCATGGTGTCGGTGACGCCGATGGCTGCCTCGAGCACGCCTGGCCCGGTCTCCGTGTGGAGGCCCTCGATCGAGAAGCGCATGTCTTCGCTGAGCTCGAGCAGCGCGTGATAGAACTCGCTCCACACGCTGGCGCGCAACATCGAGTAGCCGAAGTTGCCAGGGGTGATCGGGCGCAGGTTCTGGTAGCCCTTCTCCCGGACGCTGTAGGGCGTCTCGTCGAACACGAAGAACTCGAACTCACACGCGCTCATCGGCTCGAAGCCCATGGATCGCGCCTTCTCGACCACGCGACCCAGGGTCCCCCGCGGGCAGACCGCCTCGGCGTAGCCGTCGAACTCGGAGAGGAAGAAGAGCACCCCGTCCTCGAAGGGCAGTCGGCGGCAGGTCTCTGGGAGGATCTTCACCGGCGCGTCGGGGTAGGCCGTGTGCCAGCCCGTGATCTTGCTGTTGTCGTAGAGCTGATCGTCGCTGTCCCAGCCGATGACCACGTCGCAGAAGCCGAAGCCGCCGTCGAGCGAGCTGAGGAACTTGGCCTTGGACATGTACTTGCCGCGCAGGATGCCATCGACATCGAAGATGCCGACCTTCACGTGGGTGTGGGCGTCCTTGGTGACGATGCGGCGCGCGTCGTCGACGGTCTTGACCTCGTGAGGCTGCATGGGGGCTCCTTCTAGACAAACATCCACTTTTCTTCGACTGCTATACGAAAGGCAACCTCTCGTCCGTCAAGTCACAGCCTTCCGGGTCGACCGTCTGAGTGTGCGCGGATCGGAGAGCCGCCGTCTCGCCCGTGCGCCGCTCGCGCTGCGGGCCCGGAGGGTGCCACAGGGAGTTGGGCCGGGGAACGGGGGGTGTAGCAGGAGTTGTGGCCGGGGGAGCGAAGCCGGGTCCACTCCGGTCGAGGTCGCTTCGCCGCCCCTCTCACAGTCGCCTGAAGCAAGTCTCCGCGGCGGCTGTCATGGAACGCCAGTTCCGCTATGTTGCGGGCGATGTAGGAGGTGTCATGCCCGACGGCCCGATCAACCCCGCGGCGCTGATGTTGCCCGTGTTCTTGGGCGCGATCGTCCTGGAGTGGTGGCTCACGCGGCGCCGCGGGCTCTACCACCCGGCCACCGCGCTGGCCGACGTCGGCACCGGTGGCGTGTTCCAGGGGCTGGAGCTGCTCTTTCACGCGGCGTTGATCCCCGCCTACGTGTGGCTCTACAGCCACGCCCGCGTCGTCGACTGGCCCCCAGGGGCTTGGCAGCCGTGGGTCATCGGCCTGGTCGGGGTCGACCTGCTCTTCTACTGGTGGCACCGCGCGAGCCATGTGGTGCACGTGCTCTGGGCCGTCCACGGCGTTCACCACCAGAGCGAGGACTTCAACCTCGCCGTGGCGCTGCGACAGCCAGCGTTCGAGCCGCTGACGTGGTTTCTCTTCTACGCCCCGCTGGCGCTGCTCGGCGTGTCGCTGGAGGTGTACCTCGTCTCCTACGGCTTCAACCGCTTCTTTCAGTTCTGGGTCCACACAGAGGTCGTGCGCACGCTCGGCCCCTTGGAGTGGGTGTTCAACACGCCCTCCCACCACCGCGTGCACCACGCCGTGCAGGGCCCCTACTTGGACAAGAACTACGGCGGCGTGCTCATCGTGTGGGACCGGATCTTCGGGACGTTCACCCCGGAGCGCGAGCCGCCGCTGTACGGGACCACCCTGCCCTTGCGCAGCACCAACCCGGTCTGGGCCAACCTGCGGATCCTCGACGACATCCGCTGGCGCGCGAGCCAGGGTCACGGGCTGGGCGACACGCTCCGGGCGTGGCTCGGGCACCCCGCCTGGTTTCCAGAGGGGGTGGCGGTGCCCGAGGGACCCAAGCGCACCGACGCCGACTACGCCAAATATCAGCCGGCGCAGCGGCCGGGTGTTCGCGCGTATGTGGCGCTGCACTACGGCCTCATGGCGACGCTGGCGGGCCCCTTCCTGCTCCACGAACCGAAGCTGGCGTGGACCACGATCGCCGCCGGCGGCGCGACGCTGATCCTGGGGCACACGACGCTCTGCGGGCTCATGGAGGGCAAGGCCTGGTCGCTGCCCGCGGACGGCGCGCGCGTCGGGCTCATGGCCATCACCGCCGCCCTCGCGCTGACCGGCGTGGCCGACGGGGCGCTTGTGGTGCCGGTGGCGGCCGGTATCGCGGCCGTGGGGCTGGTCAGTCAGGGCTGGCTGAGCTGGCGGCTGCGGAGCGCGTCATGAGCGAGCGATCGGGGGCCGACGGGTCGCCGCCGGCCCCCCACGCCGCGGTCGCCGCCGCCCCGGCGCCGCACCCCGCCCCAACGCGCATCGTCACGGAGCGCCTCGTGGTCCGTCAGCCGCGGCCACAAGACGACGCCGTCCAGGCCTTCGCGGTCATCGACGCCGAGCGCGATCGGCTGCACCGCTGGCTCCCGTGGGTGCCCAACATCCGCACCGCCGGCGACGAGCAGGCGTTTCTGGACCGGGTCGTGGGGTGGTGGGAGGCCCACGAGCAGTTCCACTGGCTGGTGTTCGAGCGCGACACCTACGCCTTTGTCGGCTCCGTCGGCACGGCCCGCGTCGCCTGGGACCAGGGCCTGGTGGAGCTCGGCTACTGGATCGCCCAGGCCTACGAGGGTCAGGGGCTCGTCACCGAGGCGGTCCGAGGGGTCCAGCGCGCCTGCTTTGCCATGGGCTTTCACCGCGTCGAGATCCGCTGTTCGTCCGGAAACACGCGCTCGGCGGCCATCCCCAAGCGGCTGGGATATCAGCTCGACGCGCAGCTGCGAGAGGAGCGCATCGAGCACGGCGCGCGCGTCGACACGCTGGTCTACAGCCTGCTGCGTACGGACAACGCTGCCGAGCCAGGCACGGACCCGCCCCGCGGCTTGCGCGTCTCGGACGCGGGGCGTCGGCAGCCGCGGATCCGGCGTATTATCTGTCAACCTGAGCCCCGCCAGCGCGGCGACGATCGCAGACGCGGACCCTGACGATGTCTGATCGCCGCTGCGCCTTGCCGCCCGCTCCCCGGCGGTGCTATCCGTGCTACGCGTGCGCCCGGGTCGCCTGCTCCCTGCGGGATCAGCCCGGCGCCCCCCAAGCCCCCTCCTGCGCGGCCACGCGCAGCCCCCAACCCCTCCGCGGACGCCATGCCAGAAGCCATCACAGACATCCTGCTGCACGAGACCGCACGCGCGCGCTACCTGAACTACGCGCTCAGCGTGATCACCTCGCGCGCGCTCCCGGACGTGCGCGACGGGCTGAAGCCGGTGCAGCGGCGCATCCTCTACGCGATGTTCCAGAACCTGCGGCTGCTCCCCGACTCGAAGTACCGCAAGAGCGCAGCCGTGGTCGGCGAGGTGATGGCCAAGTATCACCCCCACGGTGACCAGAGCATCTACGACGCCATGGTCCGCATGGCGCAGGACTTCTCGCTGCGCTATCCGCTGGTCGACGGCCAGGGCAACTTCGGCAGCGTCGACGGCGACGGCGCAGCGGCCATGCGCTACACCGAGGCCCGGCTGCGCCACCTGGCAGTGGAGCTCGCCGACGAGCTGAAGAAGAAGACGGTCGACTACCGGCCGAACTACGACGGCACCATCTTCGAGCCCGTGGTGCTGCCGGCGCAGGCCCCCAACCTGCTGATCAACGGCGCCACCGGCATCGCCGTGGGCATGGCCACGTCGATCCCACCCCACAACCTTCGCGAGGTGGTCAGCGCCTGCATCGCCCTCATCGACAACCGCGAGCTGACCATCGACCAGCTCGTGCCCAAGTACATCAAGGGCCCGGACTTCCCGACCGGCGGCGAGCTGCTGAACGACCGCGAGAGCGTGCGCGAGATCTACAAGGCCGGCCGCGGCTCCTTCGAGGTCCGTGGCCAGTACAGCGTCGAGGAGGACGGGCGCAAGAAGCTGGTCGTCCTGTCGTCGATCCCCTATGCGCTCAACAAGTCGAACCTCATCGCAGACATCGCCGACCACATCCGCACCGGCAAGGTGCCGCAGCTGGTGGACATCCGGGACGAGTCCACGGACGACGTGCGCATCGTGCTCGAGCTCAAGCGGGGCGCGAACGCCGACGCTGCCATGGCCTACCTCTACAAGCGCACGGCGCTGCAGGGCCGGTTCTCGGTCAACCTCACCGCGCTCGTCCCCACCGACGACCCGCAGCTGGCCAAGCCCGAGCGCCTCGACATCGGCGCGATGCTTCGGCACTTCCTCGACTTTCGCTACGAGGTCACGACCCGCCGCATCCAGTTCGACCTCGAACAGCTGCTCCGTCGCATCCACCTCCTCGAGGGCTTCGAGATCATCTTCGACGCCCTCGACGAGGCGATTCGGCTGATTCGCGCGTCCACCGGCAAGGCCGACGCGCGCGACCGGCTGATGGAGCGCTTCGAGCTCGACTGGGAGCAGGCCGAGGCCATCCTCGAGACCAAGCTCTACCGGCTCGCGAAGATGGAGATCGAGGCCATTCGCGCTGAGCTGGCGGAGAAGCGCGCCGAGGCCTCGCGGCTGCGGGCGTTGCTGGACTCGGAGACGGCCCTCTGGGACCTCGTGCGCTCCGAGCTGTCCGAGCTGAAGGAGGCCTACGGCGACCGGCGTCGCACCAAGGTCGTCGGCCCGGTGGAGATGGAGGACTTCAGCGAGGAGGTCTACATCATCGCCGAGGACGCCTTTGTCATCGTCACCCGCGAGGGCTGGATCAAGCGGCAGAAGAGCTACACCGACCTCGACGCCATCCGCGTCCGCGAGGGCGACGCCGTGGGCTGGGTGGTGCCCTGCTCGAGCCGCGAGACGCTCGTGCTCTTCGGCGATCGAGGCAAGGCCTGGACGGTGCGAGTGGCCGACGTGCCGCAGACGACCGGCTACGGCGAGGTGCTCTCGAGCCGCTTCGACATGGCCGACGGCGAGCGCATCGTCGGCGTGGCCACCAGCGACAAGCGGGTGTGGCCGGCGCTGAGCGCGGGCTTCCTCGCGACGGTCTCGGCCGACGATCCCAAGCCTCCTTACGTCCTCGCTGTGACCCGCGGCGGGCGCTGCGCGCGCATGCCCTTGGACAGCTTCACGGAGCCCTCGACCAAGACGGGGCGCACCTATCTCCGTTTGAACTCGAAGTTTGCCATCGGCGACGCTGTCACCGGGGTGTACGTGAGCGACGGCGAAGAGGTCGTCAGCCTGGTGACGCGCGAGAGCCGCGCGAGCTGCTTCCCGGTGAGCGAGGTCAACGTGCTCGCTGGCGCTGGCAAGGGCGTCACGGCGGTGAAGCTGAGCCTGGGTGACTTCGTCATGGGCTTCAAGCTGGTCGTCGACCGCATGGACGGGCTGACCTG
>JAUIAC010000291.1 GCA_030425545.1 bacterium
CGACGCCAAGAACAAGCCGCTGCGGACGCTGCTGGTCCGCGAACGTCTGGAGACAGACGGCATCAAGGTCGCCGGCGCGCTGCCCTTGGCGGAGAACGTGGTCGAGCTCGGCATCTACGACGCCATCTTCGACACCAACGCCGACCCGGACAAGGTCGGCCCGACCAACATGCCCGACTTCCAGAAGTCCGGTCTGGTGCTGGCGAACGGCAGCGGCTATCTGGGCAAGTCCGGGAACATGCTGCCGGAGCGCCTGCGCGCGCTGAACGTCGTCTTGAGCTTGCGCACGGCAGAAGAGGTGAGCGGCGTGACCCATGACCCACGCACCCACGTGCAGTCTCCGCTGGTGACCTACAAGCTCAACAGCGACACGGTTGCAGCCTGCCGGGTGCACACGGTCGCGGGTCGGGTCGCGATGCCCACCATGGTCGCGAGGAACCTGTGATGCAGCAGCGACACACCGACCGAGCTCCCCAAGCGCCCGCGACCCCAGCGGCGTCGGGCCTGTGGCAGCGCGCTGTCGACCGGCTCCGGCGGGACGCGGCGCAAGCGGCGCGACGGTGGCGGGGGGAGTCCGACCGGCGGGGCATGGTCCTGATCATGACCATGTTGATGATGACGATGCTCACCCTGCTCGGCAGCGCCGCGGTGATGCAGACCACGAACGACATCCGCGACGCGGGCGCGCACCGCGTGGAGCGGGCGGTCTTTCGCATCGCCGAAGCGGCGACCATGGGAGCCGTGGGCATGGCGGGCACCATGGGATCCCGCTTTGACGACTACGCGGCGGGCAAGAGCAACACGATCACCCAGGACGACTTCGGCGACACCTTGCTGGACCTCGGTCAGGCCGGGACCGGCAGCTTCGGCCGAGAGCTCAACAGCATGGGCAAGCCGGGCTTCACCATCACGGTCGAGCCGCCACAGCTGTCGACGGCGGTCGCCGGCTACGAGAGCGGCAAGTACTGCTTTCAGAGCTACCGCATGGTGACCCGCGGCCGCATCGGCGACCCAGCGGCGAAGACAGAGCGCGAGCGGGCGCTGGCCGGAGAGGCGGGGCTCGCCGCACAGGTCGTCATCGGACCCGTCCGGTGCAACAACTGACGCGCGGCGCGGCGCCCAGCGTCGAGACGGCAATCGATCCGAACCACGAGGACACGATGAACGAGACAGAGACCCACACATCACAGCCGAGTGCGCGGGTGCGCACGGCTGGTGTGCGTCTTTTCCAAGCGCGGCGAAGCGGCACCGTGGCGGCCAGATTGGGGGATCAGGGTCGTCAACCGTCGCTTCGACGAGCACTCCGCTTGGCGCGGTGGCGGGGCACCGGGGTGACCAGATCGGGGGATCAGGGTCGCTCTTCGCTCCGCCACCGCGCCGCGGACCCTTCGCGGCTGGCCCGGCTCGCCCTGGCGACGCTCGGCGTCGCCCTCGCGAGCCTGCCGGTGTCGCGCGCGAACGCGGCCGCGCCAGTGCTGCCAGAGGTGGTCGTCGCCGTGGACACGTCAGAGTCCATGCAGCTGTCGATCGACAAGGGCGCTGCGCCGGACTGCGCCGCCCCCAGCCCCGCCGCCACCCGGTGGACCGCCACGCTCCAGATGTTGCTGGGGACCATTGGCAGCTACGGCTGCACCAAGGAGTCCCTGCCGGCCCACGCCGACAGCGCCAACCCTCCCAAGCAGCTCGTGGGGGCCAAGTCCTGCATCGGTGGCGTCGACCACACCATCTCGAGTCGAACCGCCGCCAAGGACTCTCAGGCCACCGCCACGCCGCTCGGCATCAAGAGCTACTCGGGATCGATCCCCAACCCTGCCACGCAGCTCCGCCTGCTGGTCAAGAACGGCGACGCGGCCGTGCCCTACTTCGTGTACGACGTCGACCACGTCGACACGAGCAAGGACTGGGTCGAGGGCGACCTGACGCTGACGACCAAAGACAAGAGCGTCGTCAACAACACCGACGTGTGGGCGTTTCTGGTCAAGTTCAGCACCAACCCGGCGAACCTGAACGGCAAGATCATGGTCTGCGACGCCATGCGTCAGCTGAAAACCCACGCTGTCAGCGGGCCGACCAAGCTCAACAACGTCGCGGACGGCAAGACGGTGTTCACCCTCGACAGCGACGAGCTGAAGGCGATGCGCACGGCCGCCAAGGCGGGGCAGAAGACCTTCTTCTTCGGCGTGGTCACGCAGAAGGCCTGGTACAAGGCCGACTGTAGCGGGCGCGGCGACGACCTGACCGAAGTGGTCGACATCGCCTTTCACGGTCCGGGCGCGCCGTGGACCGAGCGGCGTCCGATCCTCGAGGTGGGTGTCGGGCAGAAGTGCCCTGCCGAGGGGCCAGGCGCGCACTACGCCCCGGTCGGCGGCCACGGCAGCGACGGCGCGTTGAGCAAGTTCGCGGACGCGGCCAAGTTTGGGCTGCTCGTCCCCGACAGCGTGATGAAGTCGGCCAATGACGCCTCCGGCGCGTTCTCGTTCGGCGACGTGTTCGGCTCCTACTGGGGCGACATCAACCTGGGAGCGCAGGACCCCTTTGCTTCGGGAACGTCGAGCGTCCCCGTGCCGCGGCCAGACAACTCCACAGCGCGGCTCAACAGCATCGCGGTCATGAAGACCAACCTCAGCGCGGTCAAGCCGGTGGGCGGCACCCCGCTCGCGTCGTTGATCGAGGACCTGTCGGCCTACTTTGGCCCGGGCACGCATCAAGACCCGCACTTTCAGACCAAGGACGCGGACCCCTCGGCCGGCGACCCCTACTACACCTGCCGCACGCGCATGGCGATCCTGTTCACCGACGGCGGGGCGAACCTGCACACGGGCGCGAGCGACGGGCGCAGCGCAGCCGTCCAGGCGGCAGCAGACCTGTGGACCAAGGGCATCGCGCTCTACGTTGTCGTGCCCGGAAGCGCGGCGGTGCCGAAGGCCGACCTCACCTTTCTCGACGAGGTCGCAGCGGCGGGCGGCACCAGCAACGCGTGGCGGCTCGACACCGCCGCGGACCTCAACGCCAAGCTGAAGACGGTCCTACAGGCCGCCGGCACCGACGGTCAGGTGCTCACGCCCACCGTGGCCACCAGCGCCACCGGCATCGACTCCGACGTGCAGCACTCGGTCCACGCCAAGAGCAACTTCGACCTGACCGAGCCCATGCAGACCTGGGGCGTCATCGAGGAGCGGCTCTTCGGCTGCACCGACAAGTGTGTCAACGCCAAGACGCCCAACCGCGCCCAGGTCTGCAACGTCATCGACTTCGGCTGGATGATGAACAACCGCAGCCGGCCGCGGCGTCAGTACACCCACGTGGGGGGCAAGCGGCGCGTGCTCAACGCCACGTCGGTGTCGCCCGACGACATGCTCATCCCCAAGACGGGCCTGGCGCCCAAGCTCGTGCTCGACTTGAGCAACAACTGCGTGACCTTGCCCAACACGTTCAACCTGGCAAACCCGGTCGAGCGCATCGCCTACGGTGTGGACGTGCTCGGTCAGGTCCGCGCCGACTCCGGCTCATGCCGCGCAAATCGAAAGCTCGGCGCCGTCGGGCGGGCGGGCATGGCTGTGCTGACTCCGGCGAGCCAGGTGGCCTTTGGTGAGGCCTCTTTCCGGGCCTATGCGGCGCGCGCCGTGCCTGCGTCGGCGACGTACAGCTCCTCGGTCCGCCCTGGCTCCGAGGGGCGCCCCACCATGGTGTTCGCCAGCACCCACGAGGGCGTGTTGCACGGCTTCCGCACCGACCGTGACAGCAAGATCACCACCATCGACAAGGCGGTCGCCGGCGACGAGGTCTTCGCGTGGATGCCCCTGTTCAACCTGCAGCGCATCCGCCAGCTCCGCCTCGTCGCTGACGCAGACCGGTCGTTCCTCGGCGGCGATGTGGTCACGGGCCACGTCCAGCTCGACCGCAACGCCAACTCCGTGGGCGCGCTCTCGGACAAGTGGCGCGCCGTGGTGGTCGCTGGTGCTGGCGAGGCGGGTTCGGGCTACTTCGCCCTGGACGTCACTGTGCCGGACGACCCGCGGCTGCTCTGGGAGATCGCCCCTCACTTCCACTGCTTCGGCAGCGGAGTGCTCGGTGGCACGTCCGGTCCTGCGTGCCTGAACGTGAAGACCTACGAGGGGTTGGGGCGGTCCACGGCCAAGCCCGTCCTCGCGACCGCGTTCGTCAAGCATAAGGGCGTCACGACGCGCAAGGCCGTCGCCATCCTCGCCGGGGGCAAGCCGCCGCTCGACTCGAAGATCCAGAATCAGGGGGTCGACGGCACCGGGGAGCGGGCGATCTGGGTCGTCGACATGGCCAACGGCGACCTGATCCGCAAGCTGACGACGAAGGACATCGACCTGACGGGGTCGACGGTGCTGGTCAACGACAAGGACAAGGACCTCGGCTACTACTGGACCGCGCCCTCTTGCTTCCAGACCTCCCCCGGGAGCGTGGTCTCGCGCTGCTTTGTCGGGGACTCGAAGGGCGTCGTCTGGCGCGTCGACATCTCGGACTCCAACCCGGCGAAGTGGAAGCTGACCTTCTTCCACGACGCCTACTCGCACGCCGACGTGCCGGCGACCTATCGGGTGGGCATCAAGAGCAACAAGCGCGTCCCGGTGCTCTCGCCGCCGAGCCTGTCCACCGACCGCGACGGCGGCGTGGTGATCGTCTACGGCACCGGCAACTCGGAGGACGAGGCTGCGCTGGCGCGTCGCCACATCGTGTTCGCGCTGAAGGAGAAGGCGACGCTGGCCGCCAACGGCGTGGCGTCCAAGATTGAGGCTGAGTCGCTGTGGCTCAAGCTGCTGCCGGACGATACCCGCTACATCGGCCCGCCCACGGTGTTCAGCCGCAACGCCTACTGGGCGTCGTACACGCAGACGCCAGGCGGGCTCTGTGGCAGCGGCACGGCCCGGGTCTGGGGGGCCCACTACACCCGACGGACCGCGCCTTCGGACCCACAGAGCATCCTGGGCGCGTTCCCCAACCCCTCGTCGGGCGCGGCCAACGCCAACACCCTCACCGACCTCATCGTCGGCAGCGAGATCCCCTCGCCCATCGAGATCATGGAGGTCCCCGCCTGCGTGGCCGGGTGCGCGCCCTCCGACTTCACCTGCCTCATCCTGGCGAAGAAGAGCGCTGCAGCGGCGAGCAAGCCCACGTACGAGGTCAACGCTGGGGTCGCGTCGGGGACGCAGGGCAAGTATCAGAAGCCGTCCAGCGGCAAGCAGCCCAACGTGGGGACCATCACGCGCGGCACCGCTACGCCGCGCTCGACGACGGTGATTACGGGATGGGATCTGCTCTTCGACTGACGCGGCCGACGGCTCGCGCTGGCTGCAGCGGAGCGCCGCCTCCCCGTGGACCTTCGCCGGCCTGTCAGCGCCTCGGCGTCGCGGTCGTGGTCGTGATCTTGGCCTGGACGGCCGGGTGCGAGACTCCGCGGCCGGCTCCGGCTCTCCCAAGCGCGCCGCGGCCCGCGCGCGCCCCTGTGGCCGGCGTCTGGTGTCCCGCAGGGCTGCTGTGCGAGGCCGACGCACCGGTCCAAGGGTGGCGGGTCCCCGCGGCGTGCCGCGTCACACAGCGCGGGCGCTACGGCGCGAGCTGTGAGCTGGTGGGCGTGGGCATGAACGCCGTGGCGGAGTTCTACCGCAGCCGATATCCCGAGGCCGTCACCGTGGAGCTCGGCACGCTCCGCGTGGAAGGGCAGGCCCCACCGCTGATGACGCCGCCCAGGCTGCGCGGACTTGACGACGGTCAGACGGTGACGCTGCGGCTCATGTCCGGCGACAAGTCGCCGACACGACGCGGGAAATGACAGCGCGTAGCGCCGCACGACGGACGCTCGGTGACGCGCTGCGGTTGGACAAGTGGTGGGTTGCACCTATGCTCTCCACAACAGCGGCGCGACGCGCCCGGAGGCGACACGATGGTCCACTTCACCGAGAGCGCGGTGTCCAAGATCCAGGAGATGGCGACGCAGCAAGAGTTCACCGACCACGGCGTGCGCGTCATGGTGGTGGGTGGTGGTTGCGCGGGCTTCACCTACGACATGGACTTCGAAGACAATGCACGCGAGGATGACGATGTCATCGAGCAACATGGGCTCAAGGTGTTCGTGGACGCCATGAGCGCCTGCTACCTCGAAGGCACCACGGTCGACTACGTGGAGAGCCTGGATTTCTCCGGGTTCCACTTCGACAACCCGTCCGCCACGCGCACGTGTGGTTGTGGGTCGTCGTTCTCCTGAGCCGGAGTCCCACGCGGGCTGGCTCACCTCGTGGACCGACCTGGGGTGGACCGACCTGGGGTGGACCGACCTGTGAAGCGCCGACCTGTGTGGGCGTTGGCCCTGGGGTGCAGTCGGCCTTGTCTGGGCTGATCCCATGCGGGCCACCCTGAACCCAGCCCTGGCCCCGTCCAGGCTTGCGCGCCGGAGTAGAGATGAGCCACAGCTACCACATCGACGCCGAAGACATGGCTTGGAGCTGCCACCCGCGCGAGGGCGTCTCCTTCAAGTCGCTTCGCTATGACCACGTCACCAAGTCTGGCGCGGTGATGATCCACATGTGTCCGGACACGACCTATCCCGAGTACCGGGCGCTCGCCGGACAGGACGTCCTGGTGGTGGACGGTGAGCTGCTCATCGGTGACGAGCGGGTGCGGCGCGGCTCCTATGCCTTCGTCTCGCCCGGCACCCAGCACGCGCCGCGCACCACGTCGGGCTGCGTGCTCTTCGTGTCCTTCCCAGGCGAGGTCGAGCACCTGCACGCAGGCGCCGTCGGCTGAATCCAGGGGAGCGTGTCATGGCAGACCGGCGGGTGAGCAAAGACGAGCGGCGAGACCGGCGGCGAACGAGCAACGTCGTCGATACCGGTCGGCGATCGAGCGCCTACCACGCGCTGCCTGAGAACATGGAGCGTGTGCAGCGCTCGATGCGTGACGTGCTGCGGCTCCTCGGTGACGTCCCGATGCTGCGAGACCTGCACGAGCGCGAGCGCGGCGTGCTGGCCGAGATCGCCGAGATCGTGCGGTGCCCCGGCGGAACGGTGCTCTACGAACCCGGACAAGCGGGGACGCACCTCTACATCATCCTGCAGGGCAGGGTGGAGATCCGCGCGCGAGTGGGCCCCGGCATCTTTCACGGCGTGCGCGTCCTCGAAGACGGTGAGGCCGCGGGGCTCGACGCGGCGCTCGGCGGCAACGACTACCACATGCAGGCGCGGTCGCTGGAGAAGACAGCGGCGCTCCGCTTCCGCACCGACGCCCTCCGCACGCTCATCGAGGCGGGGCGTCCGGCGGGGGTCAAGCTCTTTGGCGTCTTGTCCAACGAGCTGGGTGTCCAGATCCGCAACTCCACCGTCGAGGTCGTGCGGCTGCTCGCCAAGACCTC
>JAUIAC010000292.1 GCA_030425545.1 bacterium
CAACGGCGCGTGGAGCGTGCAGCTGGTGCACCCCTCGTTCGGCATCGGCGCTGGGGTCGACAACATCGACGTCAAGATCGACGCCGTGCGCTGGACCATCCGCCGGGCCAAGGCGCTGGGGCTGCTCATCGCCCCCATCTACGAGGTGGCCGACTTCTGGCGTGGCCGTCACCACACCCGGCTCAGCGAGCTGACCTACGCCGACGGCGTGTACAAGGGCCGCATCACGGTCGGCAAGCTGCCGGCGCGCCGCTTCTCGCTCGAGTTCGGCGACAACATCGCGTCCTTCACCGACAACACCAGCAGCACCAAGTCCATCGACGGTCGGCGCGTGGCCTTCGACCTGATCTTGCCGGCTGGGGCGGTCATCGCCTTCGAGGCCAAGGTCGCAACGGGCGGAAAGTAGCGTGACGGCAGCCCCGCGCTGGGCCGCAGGGCCGACATGTTGGCCGAGAACGTCGACTATGGCCGACACGACGCGCGCGGCGTGTTGATCTCGCTGCTGGTGGACGACGACGTGCCCTCCCGTGGGCACCGCCGCACCCTGCTGAACGCGCGACTGCGGGTCGTCGGCGCGGCCTGTCGCCGCCACCCGCGCTACCGCCAGTCGTGCGTCCTGGACTTCGCTGGCGCGATGCGCCTCCTCGCCCAGACCGCCCCGCGCCCGCTGCGCACACTGCGCTTACGGCACACACGGCGAAGTCTGTGAAGTCTATGAAGAGTGTGAGCGAGTGAGTGGATTCGACGGTGCGGTGATCTCGCTCGCCTCGGCACGCCACCTATCCCATGACAGCAGCACACGTTCAGGCCCGGTGGGTTGGGTCGTCCAGCCGCGCGATCTCGCGCGGTTTTGGGGACGTGGGCGCGGTCGTGGGAGGTGTGAGATGTGGGTCGCCGTTGCGATGTGTTCTGTTCCGTTCTTCTGGCTCGCGGTCATGGCGCTGGGCCCCAAGCTCAGCCTGAGGCTGGGGTCGATACGTGCCCGCGGGGGGGACCCGCGCGCCGGGGCCGACGTGGCGAGACCGAGCGTGAGCGTGGTCATCGCGGCGCGCGACGAGGAGGCGGCCATCGGCGCCCGCATCGACAACCTCTTCGACCTCGAGCGACCCGCGGGCGGCCTCGAGGTGGTGGTGGTGAGCGACGGATCGACCGACGCCACCGTGGCCGAGGTGCGCGCGGCGCGGGAGCGGGGGCCGGAGGGGGTCCAGGTGAAGCTGCTGCCCCTGCTGCAGAGCATCGGCAAGGAGGCGGCGCTCGCTCGAGCGTTCGACATCGCCGAGGGCGACATCGTCGCGCTCACCGACGCCACGACGCGGTGGCAGCCCGACACGCTCGCGCGCCTGGTGTCGGCCTTGCAGCGCCCTGGCGTCGGCGCCGCCTCGGGCCGCGTGTGCTACGAGCCCGCCGAGGGCGGCGCCGCCGCTGCGTTCGCGGGCTACCAGCGCTACGTGGTCGCCCAGCGCGCGTCGGGGCGCGAGGCGGGCCTGCAGGTGTCCACGAGCGGCGCCTGCTCCGCGGTGTGGCGTGGCTGCCTCGAGGGCTACGACCCGACGCTCAACAGCGACCTGCAGGTCCCGCTCCTGGCCGCTGAGCGCGGGCTGCGCACCGCGTACGTGGGCGGCGCGGTGGCGTGGGAGGCGCCGCGCGTGTCGCGGGACGCCGAGCTGAAGGCGCGCACGCGCATCATCCGCCTGAGCCTGCTCTCGCTGCCCAAGGTGTCGCGTCGGGCGTGGCGCGCGCGCCAGCCGGCCTTTCTGCTGCGGCTCGCCGTGCTCAAGGCGACCCGGTGGACGCTCTGGTTGCCGACGCTGCTCGGCGCGGTGGGTGGGTGCCTCCTGGTGGCCCAGGGACCCGAGCTGCTGGCGCTCTCGGCGGCGACCGGGCTGGCCGCCTTGTCGCTGCTGGCCGTGCAGTGCTGGCGCTCGCTCAGCGCCAGCGCGGCGCCCCGTGGCCGCTGGCGTCAGCTCAGCCTCATCGCCTACGGCCTGCTCGGTGTCATCGCCAGCGGGCTGGCCAGCCTCGCCGTGCTGCGGGGCGACCGCCGCATGGCCTGGGTCCCCGACCGCGACCCGACGCCGAGCTCGGACGACGTGGCTGCACCGGAGACCGGGAGCTTCGAGGACACGGGGCCGCACCCGACCCTGGGAGGTTGCTGATGTGGGCGCTCCTGACGCTCGGGCTGCCCGCGTTCGCGGTGGCCCTGTGGGCCGCGCGGCTGCTCCGACAGGAGCTCGATCCGACCCGGGTCCCGATCTTGATGTACCACCGCTTCCTGGCGGCGGACGACGTCGCGTCGGGGCGGGTGCACGATCCCGAGCGGGTGTGGGTCGCGCTCGACAGCGAGCTGGACGCCCAGTGCCAGGCGCTCGCCGACGCCGGCTATGTCGCCGTGGACCTCGACGAGCTGCAGGCCTACTTCGCGGGCACCTTCAAGCCAGCCGGCAAGCCCGTGGTGTTGACCTTCGACGACGGCTACCGCAGCTGCTGGCAGCTCGCGCGCCCGGTGCTGCGGCGCCACGGCATGAAGGGGGTGTTCTACATCGCGGTGCGTCCCGACGCGCACACGCGGGAGCTGGTGCAGGGGCTCGACGGCTTCATGACCCCGGAGCAGCTGCGCGCGCTGCACGCCGAGGGGCACACGGTGGCCTCGCACACCATGAGTCACGGCCTGCTCTCGGAGATGAGCGACGCCGACGTGCGCTGGGAGCTGAGCGCGTCCAAGGACCAGCTGGAGCGCTGGCTGGGGGCGCCGGTGCGCCACTTCTGCATCCCGCGGGCTGGGGGGGACCGGCGGGTGGTGCGGCTCGTCGGCGAGGCCGGCTACGTCACCAGCACAGGCGCGGACAAGGGCGGCGCCTGCGCGTCGCACGACCCGCTGCGGCTGCCGCGCTTCGGGGTGTCTCGGGGGACGTCTGGCGAGGCGCTGCTGGCGCGCCTGCAGCCGCATCGCGCCGCGTGGGAGCACCTGCTCGCGGACCTCAGGCTGATCCCGACCCGGCTGCTTGGGCCGCGGGCGGGCTATCGGGTGCGCCAGATGGTGTACGGAGGGCCCCTGCGTCGGGCGCTCTTCCAGGAGCGGCTGCCTTTGGTCATGGCCCTGGGCGGCGCGGTGTACGTCGCTGTCAGCCTGGCCTGGCTCTGGGGCTGAGGCCGCCTGGCGGGCTCAGGTCCGCGGGCCCTGGGCGTTGAGCAGGGCGACCGCTCGGTCCACCTGACGCTCCAGGGTCACGGTGCGCGCCCGCTCCAGACCGGCCGCCACCTGGCGCGCCCGTCGCGCCGGCTCCTTCAGCAGCGCGGTGCACGCGGCGGCGAAGCGCTCCACGAAGCCATGGTCTTCGCGCGACACCAGCGTGCCGCGCCCCTCGCCACAGAGCTCCGGCAGGCCGCCGACGCCAGCCGCGACGATCGGCACGCCCATGGCCATGGCCTCGAGCGCCACCGCCGGCTGCCCCTCGGTGCGGGAGGGCAGGGCCAGCGCTGTCGCCGACCGCAGCCGCGTCAGCAGGTCCCCGCCGGGCGCGACGTAGCCGTCGAAGCGCACCCGGTCGCTCAGCCCGAGGGCGCCCACCTGGGCCGTGAGCGTCTGCCGCAGCGGGCCGTCGCCCACCAGCGCCAGCGTCGCGGGGCGGCCGTCGGCCGCGTGGATCGCGGGCAGCGCGGCGACGAGGCGGTCGAGCCCCTTCTCTGTCACCAGCCGACCCACGGCGATCAGGTCCACGGCCAGCGCGGGGTCCGCCGGCGGCGGCGCGCGCATGTCGGCCTCGCGCACCAGGGTCGTCTCGAAGGCCGCCGCCTGCATGCCCAGCCTGCGCGCGCGCCGCACCGCGGCGTCGCCATAGGCCAGCACGGTCACCCCGCGGCGTCGGGCCCGCAGCGCGAAGAGGCGCAGCGTGGCCGTCTGCATCAGCGCCGCGCCACGGCGCCCCCAGGCCGAGCTGCCCTTGCGCAGCCGCGCGTCGGTCTCGTAGTCGCCCCGCAGCGCGGCCACCAGCCGCGGCGCCGGGCGGCCGCGCAGCAGCCTCAGGGCTCGCACGCTCACCGGGTGGCCGCAGTTGAGCCAGAGCGCGTCGAGCGTGTGCAGCCCGCGCGGCCCGGTCAGCACGCGCTCGATGTCCGGCCACCAGCGCGCGGGCGTCGTGTACAGGCTGGCGATGCGCGGGTAGGGCGGTAGCTCGACCACGTCCACGCCGGGGAGGTCGAGCGGCACGGCGTGGGCCGCGGGCGCGGAGAACACGCGCGAGTAGAGCACCACTCGCGCGTACCGTCGGCGAAAGGCCACCAAGAAGGTCACGAACGACTCGTTGGTGCTCAGCCCGCCACTGGGGTCGCGCACCACGATCTGGTCGTTGAGGAATCCGATGGTGCCCGAGGGCGTCGGCAGCGTGGCCGGGGGCGAGGCGTGGAGGCGGCTCACGGGGGCTCCTGACAGGCGTCATGGGTCTGTCAGTAGGTTGCGGCGCACGCAGCGCGGGATCATCGCTGCGCGACGCTCGTGTGGCCCCTGTCGCTCCCTTCCCTGTCCACGCCGCGGTGGCCGCTGCCGCCCCTCACAACGAGAGCAGCACGCTGTTGCCCGACTCCGGCTCCACCTCGACGATGGCCATGGTGTCCTGGCCGAAGTAGAGCCGCCCGTTGCTCGGGTGCACCACCATGCCGCCGTAGTTCAGCGTGTTGATGTTGATCGGCCCCGCCCAGCACACCTTCACGAAGCTGCTGCCGCCGCAGGTCTTCTGCGCGTGCGTCAGCTTCTTGGTGACCGGGTCGAAGGCGTAGACCGTCACCGAGTCCTTGATCCCGGCGATCCAGAAGAGCTTGCGCTTGGCGTCCCACGACACGTGTCGCTCGCCCAGGCTGGTGCCCGTGCCACCGCCGACCAGGGCGGTGCGGTTGCCGGTCTTCGGGTCGATCTCCCACAGGGTCTTGGGCTGCGTCGTCAGCGCCTGGATCTTGCCGCCGTGCGTCGCGAAGCCCTGGACGAAGCCGCCCAGCTTGCCGCCGGTGCCCTTGTCGATCTTGCCGCCCGCGCTGCCGACCGCTGTCACCACCGCGCAGCCCTTGGCGTCTGCGCTGACGCGGGCGATGCCGCGACCGTCGGAGACCGGGTTGGCGAAGCCGATGAGCATGGACCCGTCGCTGTCGACCGCGAAGCCGCCCGACGTGTACTGCACCGACTTGCCTGCGGTCGGCGAGGCGCACTGCCCGAAGGCCTTGTCGCCGCCGCGCCAGCGCAGCGTGCGGTTGCCGGTGGCCGGGTCCACAGCGATGACCTCGGGCTTGGCGGCGGCGGTGTTGTTGAGCACGTAGAGCTTGCCGTCCGGGCCAAAGCGCACCTCGGTCGGCCACGTCAGCGCCGGTCCGCTGCCGGTCGTGGCGCTCGCGCCGCTCCCTTGGTAGGCGCCGGAGAGGACCCGCCGCTTGCCGGTCTTGACGTCGACCCCCAGCAGCAGGCCCTTGCGCGCCGTGCTGCTGCCCCAGCTGACCGCCCAGATGAGCTCGTCGGCCTTGGCGTCGTAGGTGCCGCCGGCGATGGAGACCGTGGGCAGCCCGCCGACGCTGGGGCCGGTGGAGACCGTCTTGCCGGCCTTGAAGGCGTCGAAGGGCCGGTAGCACACGGGCACGCCGTCTTTGATGCCCTGGTTGTAGAAGCAGCGGCAGTCGGCCGCCAGGTTGGTCTTGGCGGCGAGGTGCTTCTCCAGGTCGCAGGAGTCGTTGTAGTAGGGCGCCTTGGGGTCCACCACCGAGCTCGTGCACACCCCCGCGACGCAGGAGTTGCCCTTGGGGCACGCCTGGAGCGTGGCGGGCTGGTAGCAGTCGGTCTTCTTCTTGGTGCTGTAGACCTTGCCGAAGCTCACGGACGAGTCGGTCGTGGCCACGCAGGCGTCAGGCACCGTGGGCACGCAGGTACAGGGGCTGGCGCTGCAGTCCATCTTGCCGGCGATGCACACCGCCGCGCCGCCTTCGATGCCGCAGACAAAGCCGCTCTTGCACTGGGTCTTCACGCTGCCCCAGGTGCCGTCGCTCTTGCAGTAGCGGACGGTGGTGCCGTCGCAGAAGGTCTTGCCCTTGGTGCAGGTCTTCGGGGCGCCCGTATCGGTTGTGCCTGAGTCTGACGTACCTGCGTCGGTCGTGCCTGCGTCGGTGGCTCCGGTGTCTGTCGGGCCGGCGTCGACCGGGTCCTGGACGCAAGTGGCCACACCCGCTTGGACGCCGCAGGTGGTCCCCGCGCCGCAGCTCGTCTTCTTGCCGGTGGGCGTACCGGCGGCGTTGCAGCCCCACACGTCGCCGCCGTAGCAGTAGTTCTTGTTGGGCGTGCAGGTGCTGTTGCTGGTGTCGGACGTTCCCGCGTCCGTCGCGCTCGTGTCCGACGAGCCCGCGTCGGTGGGACCGGCGTCGGTCACCGGCGCCGCGCACTGCGGCACGCCGAACTTCACCACGCAGGTGGTGCCGCCGGTGCAGGTCTTGGTCTTGGCGATGGGCTCGCCCTTGACGTTGCACGTCCAGATCTCGTCGCCATAGCAGAAGTTCTTGTTGGCTGGGCACGAGCTCGGACCACCGGTGTCGGCCGTCCCGACGTCGGCAGAGCCTGCGTCTGCGACGCCCGTGTCCGTGGCGCCGGCGTCGGTCACCGGCGCCGCGCACTGCGGTACGCCCGACTTCACCACGCAGGTGGTGCCGCCGGTGCAGGTCTTGCTCTTGGCGATGGGCTCGCCCTTGACGTTGCACAGCCAGATCTCGTCGCCGTAGCAGAAGCTCTTGTTGGGCGGGCAGCTGGTCGGGCCGCTGGCGTCGGTTGTCCCCGAGTCCGTCGTGCCCGCGTCCGAGATGCCGGTGTCCGAGATGCCGGTGTCTGGGGGGCCGGCGTCGACCGTCCCCGAGTCGGCCGCGCCTACGTCGGTCGGCCCAGCGTCGGGCTTGGGCGTCGCGCAGAGGGCGACCCCGGAGACCACCGCGCAGACCTTGCCGTCCTTGCAGGTGGCCGACTTGCCGATGGGCTCGCCCTTGACGTTGCACATCCAGACATCGCCGTCCCAGCAGAAGCTCTTGTTCTTCACGCAGGTCGTGGGGGGCTGGTTACCGGCGTCGTTCGGCGCCGCGTCGGAGGGCGTCGCGTCCGAGCTGGCGGCGTCCGACGCGTCGGGGGCTGTGGCGTCGGCCGCACCGGCATCGGCCGCACCGGCGTCGGCTGCACCGACGTCGGCTGCACCGGTGTCGGCTGCAGCGGCGTCGGCGGCGGCCGCGTCCTCTCCGCCCACGTCGGCCCCGCTGCCCGTGTCGCCGCTGCCCCCGCTGGTGCCGCCCGCGTCGGTCGGCGCAG
>JAUIAC010000293.1 GCA_030425545.1 bacterium
AGGGCGAAGGCGTGCGCGGCAGCGCGGGCGCGCCCAGCGGTCCAGGCGGCGTGGCCGGCGCGGCGGTAGGCGTCGGCTGCTGCGGCCCCTTGCTTGGAGGCCGCGTAGCTGGCGCCGAGCGCGTGCAGCGCGTCGGCGAGGCCCCCTTCGTCATGGGCTGCGCGGTAGCCGCGCACGGCTGCCTGCAGCTGTGAGACGGCGCCGCTGTGCAGCGCGCGGCGCTGTGACAGTCGTCCCCGGTTGTAGGCCAGCTGCGCTTTGGCGCCGGGGTCCGTGCACGCGACGCGACCAGCGGCGTCGTAGTGTTTCGCCGCCGCAGTGAGGTCGTCGCGCGCCGCCGCCAGGGCGCCCAGACCCGCGAGCGCCTCGAGCTGCGCGCAGCCCTTGCCCGAGCGCTGAGCCCGGCGGAGCGCAGCGGCCGCGGCGGTCGGTTGACCCAGCGCCGCGAGGCAGCGGCCCTGCAAGAGCCACACCGCGGAGGACTCGCGCCCGAGCTGCGCGTGCAGCGTGGCGCTCTCTGCGAGGCGTGGCAGCGCGAGCTTGCACCCGCCTGCAGCGGCCAGGGCGGCGGCCTGGCGAGCGAGCAGCGACGCGACCAGGGCCTGATCGTCTCGCGCTCGGGCGTGGTGAATCGCCCGCTCGTATCGCTTGGCAGCGGCGCCGTAGCGGCCGGTGCGCCAGGCGTGATCGCCGTCTTCGGCGTGGCGCAGCGCGAGCGTGTCGCGCGTCGCCGGCGGCGCGTTGCCGCAGCCGATGGAGCTGAGCGCCAGCGCCAGACCACACACCGTCGAGACCCAGCGCAGCGCGCGTCTCACGTTCATGGCGTGCCCCCGGCTGACGAGGCCTTGGCGCTCCCGGGCGGACCAGCCGGCGCCCCGCCCGGGGCGGCCTCAGCGGCGTCCGCGCCCAGCAGGCGTCGCAGCTCGGTCTCGTTGGGTGACGCGGGGGTGTCGCGCAGCCCGCGGCCCGGCAGCGCCTTGGGCGCCTTGGACGGGCGCAGCGTGCCAGCCAGCAGCCAGTGCCGCTCAGCCGCGCTGATGATGGCGCGCGTCTCCAAGAGCACGTCGTCTACCTGACCCATGAGCCCCGGGACCTTGGGCGCGATCTTGCGCAGCTGAGCGGTGATCTGGGCGAGATCCTGCAGGGTCGACTTGCCCATCTTCACCAGGCCTGGCAGCTGGTCCACGGCGCCGCCCGCCTTGCCCACCAGCCGGTCGGTCTTGCCGATGAGCCGGTCTGCGCCCAGGGCGACCCGGTCCGCGGTCTGCAAGGTCCGCTGCATGCTGTCGGCCGCGCCGCGCACCTTCACCAGCAGCTCGACCACCTCGCGGACCATGCGCGGGTCATTGAGCGCGCGGGCGACCAGGCCCTTGCCGGACTCCACCTGCGTGAGCACGCGCCCCGCTCCGTCTGCGAGCTTGTCGACGTTGGCCAACACGGTGTCGACCCGGGTCAGCAGCTTGTCGAGGCGCTTGGTCAGCTTGGGCAGGTCCTCTTCGGGCGCCATGGTGTCCAGCATGCCGTTGAGCCGCCGCGTCAGCTTCTCGACCTCCTTGAGCGTCGGGCGCAGGGTCGCGCGCGCGTCCGTGAGCACGTCCGTCGCCAGCTGCACCAGGTCCTCCGCCGCGCGCCCCTTGAGCACGCCGCCCACCGACACGGGCGTGGGGTCTCGGCCGCCCTTGAGCTCGATGAAGGGCTCGCCCGGCAGCCCGGCGAGCGGCGTGTAGAGCACCGCTTCGGAGTCGGAGTGCACCGCCTTGCGGTAGCGGGTGCCGAGGGCCAGGGTCGCGATCAGCCGACTCTTGCCGTCATAGCGCGACGAGAGCACGTGACCGACCACCTGACTGCGGATGCGCACCTCCATGTCGTCGCTGATCAACGCCACGTTGCCGGAGTCGAAGCGCACGCTGCAGGTGAAGGTCTCCTCGAACCACTGCTTGCTTCGCGCCATGAACGCGAGCACGACCACCAGCGCAGCGACGCCGCTGAGGACGAAGCCACCCACAATCTCGTTCTGATAGCGCAGCTTGAAGGGCTGGCTCATGGGGCCTCGCTCGGGCGCAGCGGCAGGTGGCGGCCCCCGTGGCGCAGGGCCAGCCGGGGGCGACTTGTGGCGACGAGCATGGCGACCTGATGCGCCGCGCGCAACGCGGCCAGCCGCTCCCACAGGGCGGAGGCCGTCTCGTCGTCGAGACCGAAGTCCGGGTCGTCCAGGATCAACAGCGGCGGGCGCGGCAACCAGGCCCGCGCGATGGCGATGAGGTGCCGTTCCTGGTGGTTTGCAGACGCCAGCGGACGCCCCGTCAGATCGCCCAGCCCGAGCTCGTCGCAGACCTGGGCGGCGCGCCGGTCGATCTCCTCCTGCGGCACCTCGTCGTGATAGCGCAGCAGCAAGGTCAGGTTGGCGTAGAGGTTGAGGTTCGACAGCAGGCCGCCGGTGGCGGGCACGAAGCCGACGCGCCGGCGCAGGCTCAGCAGCGCGTGCGGCGAGAGCGCGCTCACACGCTCGCCGAGGCAGAAGACAGCGCCCTGCGTGCCCGGCTGGGCGCCGATGGCGGCCCGCAGCGCCGGGCTCTTGCCCATGCGCGACGGCGCGGAGATCACCAGCTTGTCGCCGGGATGGATGGCGAAGCTGAGGGGCGCGAAGAGCGGGCCGTCCAACCGGGCGACGTGGACCGTGACGTGGTCGTAGCGCAGCAGCTCAGTCGCGGCGGCCGCCGCGGTCGTGTCGGGTGGGGTGTCGTTCACAGCATCCGTGGGCTACGCGAGGTAGAGCATCGCCGAGACCGCGACGTTCCAGATGAAGAGGGCGCTGATGGCGCGCACCGTGCCACGGGTGGCCGCGCGGGGCACGTCCGTGACGTGGGGGCCTGCGCTCATGCCCTCGTAGCAGGCGATGCCCGCGATCATCAGGCCAGGAAAGAAGGTCTTGGCGAAGAAGGCGAGGAAGTCGAGCCAAGACAGCTGCCTCGCCAGGAGGTCGATGAACTCGAGCGCGTTGGTCTCCGTGGCGACGAGGAGCGCGCCCGAGATCAGCCCCGTGGTGACGGCGACGGAGATGAAGAACACCGCCACCCCCACCAGGCTCACCGCCATGCCGAAGAGGCGGGGGACCACCAGGTACTCAAAGGGATCGATGCCCGCGTGGTCGAGCGCGTCGATCTCGCCGCCGACGCGCATGTTTCCCATCTCCACGACCATGGCCGTGCCGCTGCGGCCGATGAGGATGAAGGCGGTCACCAGCGGTCCCAGCTCGCGGATGACCACCAGCACGAGCAGCTTGCCGACCATGTCCGGGCTGCCCGACAGGTGCATCTGCGCCTGCACCATGACACTCGCGCCCACGATGGCGGCGATCATGCCGGTGAATGGCAGGGCCTCCACCGCGGTGAAGAGCACCTGGCGAACGAGCACGCCGCGGGTGACCGAGCGCATCTGACCGTAGCCGAAGGTCAGCCGCCACAGCCCGTGGCCGATGAGCGTCGCGATCTGCAGCACGTAGCCGAACCACCAGATCACCCGCGCACCGACGGCGGCGAGGGTGATGCGGGGTAGGGCAAGAACAGACGCCATGGCGCGGGGCTCTCCTAGCGGGGGCTGGGGTTCTTGGGCTGCGGGCGCCGGTCGTTGCCAGCGGGTGCGTGGGCGACGTTGAGGTGGCGCGGCGCACAGCGTGCCGCAGGACAGCCGCGCGGGTCCACCGACCGGGTTGCCGCGCCGCCCGCGTGCGCCGACTATCGCGGAGATGACGACGGAGGAGAACAGCGGCATGCCAAGCTCTGACGCGCGGCCGCCGGTCCAGCCTCCCGACCTGCGCGGAGCGGCTCCGAGCGGGCCGGCGAGCGCGCGGCTGGCGACCCACACGTTTGCGACGCTGGCCTGGACGGCGGTGGCCTGGGTAGGTCTGGCCCTTGGGTTCTGGACGCTCGCGGGCCACACGCTGCTGCCGGGCCGCGGTCTGCACCCCACCGCACCTCAGGCAGTCACGGGCGACGAGCCGCACTATCTGATCATGGTGCACAGCCTGCTGGAAGACGGAGATCTCAGCCTCGCAGACGACTACGCCGCCGCGCGGCGAGGTGGCTGGCAGGCCGGGCGGCGGTTTCGTGGCGTGCCGCTCGATCACCACACGACGCTCTACGACCCGGCGTCGGGCGAGGCCGAGCTGTGGGCACGGGTGTACGACTGGCGCCGCCGGCAGCCGTGCCACACACCCGGCTGTCACGGTTACCCGCGCGTGTCAGCGGCGCTGCCCGAGACGGACACGCGCGTCGAGGCGCCCGCGCATCCGCCCGCGTTCGCCGCGGTCGTCGCTGCCGCCCTTGCCCCGTGGCCACAACCAGGGCACGCGGTGGGGGCGGCCCACACGGCGACGGACGGCCTCGTGGAGGCCCGCGCTGCCATGGTCCAGGCCGGCATCGCGGCCGCAGCGGTGGTGGTCACCGCGCTGCTCGCGCTCGAGCTGGGGCTGGGCTGGCTGGGCGCCCTGGCCGCCGCGGGGATGCTCCTGCTCAGCCCGTGGACGCCCTACGGCCGCAGCCTCTTCTCCGAGCCCCTGGCCGGGCTCAGCTTGGTCGTGGGTGCGTGGGCCCACGTGCGCGCGCGCCGCGCGACACGCGCGCAAGCGCTTTGGGTGTGGGCCGCGACGCTGGCCTGGGGCGCTGCCATGTGGATCAAGCCGCCCTTCGTACTGCTGCTCTTTGGCGCGCTGATCGCGCACGGGCGCGCCGGTCGCCGCTCCGCCGCAGGCCACGCCTTGGCTGCGTCGTTCGTCACAGGGTGCGCGCTGCTGGCGTTCAACCTGAACCTGGCCGGTGTGCCGCTGATCAGCGGCCAGCTCGGGTGGCGGTGGGTCAGCGCGCCGCAGCACGTCATCGCCACGCTGACGTCCCCCTACAACGGGCTGCTGCCCTTCGCGCCATGGACCCTCGTCGGTGGCGCCTGGCTGCTGCAGGGGCTGCGCGGCCCGGGGTCACGGACGTCACGCGAAGGGGAGCCCGGTCCGGGGGCGGGCCTCAGAGAGCTGGGCTGGGCCCTCGCGCTCTGGCTGCCGCTGCACATGGCCCATGGCAGCCTGGGCGAGCTGTGCTGGGGGCCGCGCTACTGGGTACCGTGGCTGCCCGTGCTGGCGGTCGCCACGGTCGCTGCGTGGAGCGGTCTGCGGCGCCGCGAGCGTGTGTGGGTGGGCCTCCTGGTGGCGGCAGGCGCGTTCGCGACCTGGCCCGGCGCGCTGGCTTGGCCCTTCGTCTGGGGCCGTCCGGCCTGGGTCGGGCTGGAGATCCTCGGCTTGTAGGGGCGTACAGTCCGTCGCTCACCCGCGCGCTTCTCCCGTGGTCCCAAACCGTGGGCGCGCTCGCCCTCCGCCTACGCCGCCTTCGGCAGCCCGAGCAGATAGAGCTGCCGCGCCGGCCCGAAGCCGCCGGTCTTGCCGATCTCCCAGGTGTAGTCGTCGCTCTCCAGCCCGGCCAGGAGCTCCCGCAGATCGTCGGGGGTGTAGGTCCGGCCGTTGCTCACCGCGCCGTCCCAGGCGACGCAGGCCGGCAGCACGGGGACCACGTAGGTGAGCGCCAGCTGCTGCCAGGTCATCGGTCGAATCCACGGCGTCAGCAGCAGGGTCAGCACGAAGTTGTTCGGAATCGCGAGCCACCACAGCGCGGTCGGAAGGCTGTTGTCGCTGATCTCGTAGGCCAGAAAGGGCGCCTTGGCGCGGTGCGCGTCAGCGAGGATCTTGCGCGCGAGCGGCGGCGGCATGTGGTGCAGGCTGCACATCATCGTGCGCACGCCGCGCGCGTGCTCACCCGGGGACGTCGCGTCGACCGGTGTGGTCAGGTAGCGCAGCCGGGCATCGCCGCGCGCCGCCACGTCCTTGGCCTCGCCGAGCTGAGGGAAGAGGTCCGTGAGCGTGAGCCGCACCTGGTCGAGTCCGGGGCGCGCCCAGACTCTGGGCATCACCTGCAACATCGGGCCGCAGCTGCCCGAGCACAGGTCCGTCACCTCCTGCGTTTCGGTCCGCGCGAGCGCGCGCTCCAGCAGCGGCGCGATGGACTCCGGAGTTCGCATCAGCCGGTGCAGGGCGACGATGAACCGGGTCATGCGCACCCGCAGCCCGTGCGGAAACCACGCGAAGTCCTCGAGCTCGAAGAGGTGAAAGCGCTTCATGGGGCCTCCGTATGTCGTCGTTTGGGCACGTGTCTACCACACCCCAGTCGCCGGCCCAGGTGCGGTGGTCCGTGCGCTCCAGCGACAAAATGTCCGCTATTTCCCCCGGCGAGCTGAGCGACACGTCGAGCGGAGCGGGAGGGACCGACAGAATTCTCGCGAGCCCCCAGGTGGCATGCGAAGATCTGGCCGGGCGGAGCTGGATTCACACCGCCATCGTACGACCTATGAACGACACGCTCTCATCGCTGCTACGACTCCTTCGCCGTCATGGCCCGGCCCTCGTTCGGCGGCTCGTGGTGGCGGTCACGCTGGCGACCACAGCCCCCTCGCTGCCCGCGCGCTCGGCGCCCGGCGACCGGCCGGAGGGCCGCGTGCTCGTCCGCGCGCAGGCGCTCCAGCAGCGCATGTTCTCCGGCATGATGCCCCTGGTCCGCACGCTCGATCACGCCCACGCAGGCACGCCCGCCTGGTGGCTCGCCCTGCGCGACGCCGACCTCGTCTGGCTCGCCTACGTGCGGGAGTTGCGCCTGCTCGACCTGCCGCCCGGGCAGCTCCGCGCCCTCACCTGGTCGTCCCGCGGGGCCCTGCGCCGCTTCGACCTGGCGCGTCGCGCCGGCTTCACCCTCGCCCTCACCGGGGCCTTCGTCATGCGCCCGCAGGAGGCCATGTCGGCCTTCCCCGAGCTGCCCAAGGACCTGCCGGCTCCCCGCGGGCGGGTGCGCTTCGGCGGCCGCAGCCGCAACGGCGCCACAGTGGTGGTGGTCGACACGGAGCAGTGCCAGGGCGACGCCCGCACGACCGCCCACTTCATGTCGCCCAACATCGGCTACGGCGCGCGGCGCGTGGTGCTGCAGCGCTCCGGGCTCTCGCTGGCTGGAGGCGCTCCGGGGCAGCCGGGGCGCGACTGGCACGCGCTGCGGGAGCGCGACCGCAAAGACCGCTTCACCAGCAACCCCTTCATCCAGCAGTCGACCGAGCTGGTGCGGGTGACGGAGCGCGAGGCGACCTGGGTCGGCCCCGGGCAGCAGCGCAAGGTCAAGATCAACCGCCCGCCGGTCCTCAAGCAGCTGCGCTGGAGCCAGCGACAGTGCTGCGGCTGGAAGGTGGACACCGTGCTGGTCGACGCGGGGAGCGGCCGCGCCTTTGGCG
>JAUIAC010000294.1 GCA_030425545.1 bacterium
CCCGCCGGCAAGGGCGGTCGCTGGGGCTTTGTCGACCCCACGGGGCGGTGGGTCATCGCGCCGCAGTTCGACGACGTGTGGCACTTCTCAGCCGGGGCCGCGCGGGTGCAGGCCGGCGAGCGCCTCTACTTCGTCGACCGCACCGGCGCTCGGCGCTTCGGTCGGGACTTCGAGCACGCCGACGACTTCTCCGAGGGCCGCGCGGGCGTCTCCGTGCAGGGGCGCTGGGGCTTCATCGACGCGGCGGGCGGGCTGGTCATCCCGCCGCTGTGGCTGCAGGTGCGGGCCTTCCACGAGGGCCGCGCCGCCGTCCGTGGACCCAAGGGATGGGGGGCTGTCGACCTGCAGGGCCGCATCGTCGTCGCGCCGACCCTGGGCGCGCTGGGCGACTTCGCCGGCGGTCTGGCGGTGGCCTCGCCGCCGACCCCCGCCGCGCCCCCTGGTGCGAGGGCTCCGGCGGGCCGCGTCCGGCGCCCACAGGGCTACGTCGATCGCGCCGGCGCGTGGGCGATCCCGGCCCGTTTCGAGCAGGCCACGGCCTTCGTCGCCGGGCTCGCGCGGGTCGTGTCGGGCGGTCGTAACAGCTGGATTCGCAAGGACGGCTCAGCTGTGACGCTGCGCAGGGCGCCGAGCGCCGCAGGGCCCAACACGCCCTGACCGGGACGGGGCGCGCCGCGTCCGCGGACCGGCGCGACCCCCCTGATATCGCGCTGACCCTGGCCCCAAGCGACCCCCTGTGGTTAGGGTGACGCCGCACCTCTGTGGAGCCACCTTGACCAACGCGCGCAAACCGGTCCTCGTCTTCGGCGAGGTGCTCTGCGACATGTTCCCGCCGGAGCCCGGCGTGCGGCTGCGCGACGCGCCGATGTTCGTGCCCCACATCGGCGGGGCTCCGGCCAACGTCGCCGCCCAGGTCGCCTGGCAGGGCTGGCCGGTGGAGCTGCTGAGCGCCGTGGGGCCCGACCCCATCAGCGACCGGGTCGAGGCCCTGCTGCGGGAGCGCGGCGTGGGCACCCAGTTCGTGTTGCGCAAGCCGGGCACCCGCACGGGCTTGATCTTGATCGAGGTCGACACCGACGGCGAGCGTCACTTCCATCCCTGGCGCGAGGGCTCCGCCGACGAGCAGATGCGCCCCGACGAGCTGCCGGTGGAGGCCATCCGCGCCGCGGGGGTGCTGCATCACGGCACCGTCACGCTGCGCACCGACCCGGTGGCGACCACCAACCGACGCGCGGTGGCCTTGGCCCGCGAGGCCGGCGTCCCCGTGTCCATCGACGTCAACCTGCGCCCCAAGATGTACGCCGACCCGGCCGTGCTCTACCAGCGGGCGCGCAACGCCGTGCTGCAGGCCGACATCGTCAAGGCGAGCCTGGAGGAGGCCGCGGTGCTCTTCGACGGGGTGCCCGCGGCGGGCTATGTCGACGCGCTGCTCGAGCTGGGCGCCACCCTGGTGCTGCTGACCGACGGGGGTCGGCCCTTCACCCTGGCGACGCCGAGCCACCGCGTGACCCACCAGCCCGGCGACGCGCCGGTGGTCGACACCACCGGGGCGGGAGACGCGTTCATGGGCGCGACCCTGGCCTGGCTCTGCGCGCACACCGACGGCGTCGCCGACATCGCCGCGCTGAGCCCCGCACAGCTGGCGGCGCTGGCGGAGCACGCCGCTGCGGCCGGGTCGCAGGCGGTCACCGCCCTGGGCGCGCTCGGCGCCTTCCGAGCTGACGCTGGCGTCCGCCGCGGTCGCGGCTAGACTGAGGCCCGACCCCGCGTGACGCTTCGTTCGCGCCCGACCGCCTGGCAGCGGCCGCGGCGCGCGACCTGCGCGATTGGAGACGGAGCGCCGCCATGAGGCTGAACCAGCGACTCGCGTGTTTGTTGTGCTTGCTCACGGCGCTGGCCGCCTGCGACGACGCCGCCGATCCAGCGACTGGCGCCGTCACCGACGTCACGGCCGGCGTGGCGGACGGCGGCCTGGGCGGGCCGGTCGACGCGGTGACCTCGGACGCCGCCGACGGCTGCGTTCCGGGCGCGGCGTGCGACGACGGCGACCCGTGCACGGTGGGTGACCGCTGCCAGGGGGGCGCTTGTGTCGCTGGCGTGTTCGTGTGCGCCTGTGAGAAGGACAGCGACTGCGCCGCGCTCGAAGACGGCGACCTCTGCAACGGCACCCTGCGCTGCGACACCAGCGGCCCGACGTCGCGCTGCGTGGTCGACCCGAGCACCCGCGTCTCGTGCCCTGCCTCAAAGGACGTCTGCACCGTGGTGGCCTGCGCGCCCAAGACCGGTGCCTGTGAGACTGCGCCGGTGGCCAACGGGACGCCCTGTGTCGACGGTGACGCCTGCACCGTCGACAGCGCCTGCCAGCAGGGCGCCTGCGTGGGCGGCGACGCGTCGTGGTGCGCATGCACACAGGACGCCGACTGCGCCGCGGGCAGCGCCCCGTGCCTCGGCGCCCGCTACTGTGACACCAAGACCTTCCCCTACATCTGTCGCGTCAACCCTGCCAACGTGGTCCAGTGCCCCACGGGCAAGGGCGCCCCCTGCGTCGTCGGCGCGTGCGACGTGGCGACCGGTGGCTGCACCCAGAGCCCCGCTGAGAGCGTCGGAGAGCTCTGCGTCGACGGGGTCGGCTGCGTGGCCGTGACCCAGGCAAAGCCCGGCGCAGCACCACCGTGCGACGACGGCGACAGCTGCACCCAGAACGACACCTGCAATGGGGGCGTCTGCACCGGCGGCACCGACACCTGCGGCTGCGCCAAGGACAGCGACTGCGCGGCGCAGGAGGACGGTGACCCCTGTACGGGCGTGCTCTACTGCGACGTGAAAGTGGGCAAGTGCGTCACCAACCCGGCGACCGTGATCACGTGCACGTCAACGGCGGACACGGCCTGCGTGAAGAACACCTGTCAGCCCGACAGCGGGGCGTGCAAGCCGACCCCGGTCAAGACCGCGACGCCTTGCGAAGACGGGGACCCCTGCACCTCGGGCGACCTGTGTGTGCTCGGCGCGTGCAAGGCTGGCACCGAGGTGTGTCCGTGCAAGACCGACGCCGACTGCGCCGACAAAGACAACGCCGACAAGTGCGACGGTGCGCCCTATTGCGACAAGTCGACCGGGCAGTGTCAGAACAACGGCGGCAAGGCGGTGGTGTGCGGCAGTGGCGGTGACACAGCGTGCAAGAAGGCGGCCTGCGTCAAGACCACGGGCGCGTGCAGCCTCTTCGCCGTCGAGCTCACCGAGGAGATCTGCGCTGGGCAGGTCTGCCGGCGCGTCGCCTTGCCCAAGGGCGCCGTGAGCAAGCTCAAGGCCCCTTGCGAAGACGGCGACGACTGCACCGTGGGGGACGTCTGCGCGGGCGGCGTGTGCGCTGGCGGCAAGGACCTCTGCGCCTGCAAGACCGACGGCGACTGCGCCAGCCAGGACGACGGCGACCTGTGCAACGGCACGCTCTTCTGCAACGCGCAGCTGGGCACCTGCCAGGCCAACCCGAGCTCCGTGGTCACCTGCCCGACCGTCGACGACACGGCCTGCGTCAAGAACACCTGCCAGCCCAAGACAGGCAAGTGCGCGCCGCTGACCGTGCAGGGGGGCACCAAGTGCGACGACGGTGACCCCTGCACCAAGAGCAGCTTCTGCTTCGGGGGGCTCTGCGGCGGCGGCACCTTTGTCTGCGCCTGCGCCAAGGACGCCGACTGCCTCAAGCAAGACGACGGCGACCTGTGCAACGGCGTGCCCTACTGCGACAAGAGCGACGCCAAGGCACCCAAGTGCGTGCCGAACCCGGCGTCGAAGGTGTTCTGCTCGCCTGCGAACGACAGCGCCTGCGCCAAGAGTCAGTGCGACCCGAAGACGGGCAAGTGCAGCCTCAAGCCCGCGACCAATGGGGCGCCGTGCGACGACGGCGATGTCTGCACGAAGCCGGACGCGTGCAAGGGCGGCGTCTGTACCGGGCAGAGCACCTCGTGCGACGACAACGACCTGTGCACCACCGACAGCTGCGACCCCAAGGTGGGCTGTGTGCACAAGAGCGCCAACTGCAAAGACGGCAACAGCTGCACCGTGGACCAGTGCGCGGCCAAGACCGGGGTCTGCTCGTTCGACGCGGCGCCCCTGAACGGCAAGGCCTGCGACGGTGACGGCGACGGCTGCACCGTCGGCGAGGTCTGTACGCAAGGCGTCTGTGGCGGCGGCAAGCCGGTGACCTGCGTGTTGCCGACCAAGGCCTGCGAGGTGGCGAGCTGCGTCTCGACCGGGGCCAAGAGCTTTCAGTGCGTCGTCGCTGCGGCGCCGGCGTCGACGCTGTGCGACGACGGTGACCCCTGCACGCTGGGGGACCACTGCGGCGCGAAGGGCTGCGAGGCAGGCGCAGGCGCGCCGCTCTACGCCCACAGGTTGCCAGGGCCGGTGACGGTCGGCGTGGCGCAGGCGGTGGCGGTGTGGCCGCAGCACGACGTGGTGCTGGCGGGCACGCGCGGGACCGCGCAGGCGGGCACGCTGGGGTGGGCGGTGACGCGGCTGAGCCAGGCCGGTCAGGAGCGCTGGACCCGCGAGCTGCCGCAGGACAGCCAGCAGATCGACGTCAAGCCGGTGGCCGTCTGGCCGAGCGACAAGGGCGCTGTCGTGGTCGCGGGCACCTGGCGCAAGGGCACGGATCTGGGCGGGCGGGTGCTGACGCTCTCCGCCGACGGCGCGCAGCTCCTCGGGGACGTGACCTGGGGATCGGCGTCGGTCCACGAGCGGGTGCAGGCCGCGGGGAGCGACGGCGCCGGCGGCGCGTGGTTGGTGGGCACGCGGACCGCGCAGCAGGGCCAGCAGCAGGGCTTCCTCGCGCGGGTCAACGTCGACGGTAAGCCCCTCAGCGAGGTGGGCTTCGGCCTGGGACAGGTCTCGCGGATCGGTGGGCACGCCGTGCGGCCGGGCGGCGGGCACGTGGTGGGCACCGAGCGCTACAACCCCTCGGGCCAGCCCCACACGTGTCGTGTCTACGGCTTGAGCGGCGCCGGCGGGGGCCAGTGGAGCTCTGCCGCGCTGCCCATGAACCGGCTCGACGGCGTCGTCCCCGTGGGGCTCGACACCGTGGCCGTGGGGGCCAGCGCCGCGGTCTCGGTCAAGCCCGTCGTCGTGCGCCTCGACGACGACGGCCAGGTCCGTTGGACGCGCGAGCTCGCGGTCACCGGCGCGCTCTTCGCGGTGGTGCCTCGGCCCGGCGGCGGCGTCGCCGTGGCTGGCCACACGGGAAACTGGGACAAGCCCACCGCGCTGCTCGCCGGCTTGGGTCCGCTCGGCTCGGTGGCCTGGCAGCAGACCCTGACCAGCCCCGTGGGCGGCGCGCTCCTGGCGCTGGTGGAGGACAGTGACGGCGCGCTCGTGGCGGCGGGGCTGTCGGCGGTGCAGGTCGGCAACCCTTCAAGCTGGCGCCCCTTGCTGGCTCGCGCGACCGCCTGGGGCGGGCTGGTGTGCAGCGCCGCCGGCAAGTGCCTGGGCCTGGCGCCGGCGAGCTGTGACGACAAGAACCCCTGCACCGACGACCTCTGCGGCGCCAAGGGCGGCTGCGTGCACCTGAACCACGGCGCGCTCTGCGACGACGGCGACCCGTGCACCTCGGGGGACGCCTGCAAGGGCGGCAAGTGCACGCCCAAGGCCCCGACCGACTGCACCTCGGACAAGCCCTGCGCCGTGGGTTCGTGCAAGGCTGGGCTGGGCTGCGTCGAGACGCCCAAGCCCACAGGTGACGACTGCGACGACGGCGACGCCTGCACCAAGGGCGACGCCTGCGCGAAGACCGGGTGTGTGGGCACGCAGGTGACCTGCGACGACGGGGTCGCCTGCACGCAGGACGCCTGTGACAGCGCCAAGGGCTGTGTCGCGACGGCGAACCCGGGCGCTTGCGACGACAGCAACCCGTGCACGGACGACGACTGCCAGCCGGGCACGGTGACTGAGACCAACCAGACCGGTTGCACCTACGCCGCCAACAAGGCGCCCTGCGACGACGGCGTGGCCTGCACGGTCGGGGCGGTGTGCACAGGCGGCACGTGCGCCAAGGGCGCGCCAGGGAAGCTGTGGCTCACGGACCTCGGCGCGACGACCAGCGCCAGCTACAAGGCCGTTCCCGCGTCCACCACCGCGGTCGCAGCCTGGCCTGGCGGCGGCGCGGTCGTGGCAGCCACGCTCAAGCCAGTGCACGGGCAATACAACCTCTATGGCTTCGCTGGTCCTGTCGCCCCCAAGCCCTCCGCCCCGCCACGGGCCCGTGTGGTCCGGGTCGGATCCACCGGAGCCAAGATTTGGGATCGCCTGGTCGGCGACGGCGGCGCCAAGACGGGCGCGGACGAGGTTCGCGCGGTGGTCACCGACGCAGAGGGCGTCGTCGCCTTCGGTCACACCACGGTCGGGGCCAAGGGCGTTGAGGACGGCTTCGCGGTCGCCCTGGCAGCCAAGGACGGCAAGCGACGTTGGCTGTTCCGCTACGGCGATCTGAGCCACGAGCGCATCTATGGAGCCACACGTCTCGCCGAGGGTTTTGTGGCGGTCGGCTCGACCGACGGCGGGCCGAGCAAGACCGTGGACGGTTGGTTGGTGTGGGTGAGCTCGCTGGGCTTCCAGACCCAGGTCGCGCTCCTCGGCGGCTCGTCCCATGAGCGCCTCAATGACGCCGCAGTGCTCCAGACCAAGGCTGGCACGCGCATCGCAGTGGTCGGCACCCGCAAGGGTCCAGCAGACGACGACATGTGGTGGGCGGTCGTCGACGGCGGCGGCAAGCTGCTGTGGGAGCGCGTCTCCCACATCGGCGGTCGGCATGACTTCGGGGCGCGCGTCCGAGTCACGACCGACGGCCACATCGCGCTGGCTGGCGCTCACTTCGCGAAGACGGGTCAGGCCCCCTTGCTCCACGGGCTGGTGCAGCTCAATGATGCCGAGGGACGCGCGCTCTGGCGACGCATGGACAGCGAGACAAGTTGGTCGACGTCGCGGCACGCCCTGCCGGTTGCCGCGCTGGGAAGCGGCCCAGGGGGCGACGAGCTGCTCGTGTGGGGACATCGAAGCAAGCAGGGGCGCACCGCTCGGCGGCTGCGCACGGCTGACGGCGCGCTGGTGTATAGCGGCAAGACACGTGGCCAGGGCGCCGAGGCCCCCGACCTGCACGCTGGGGCAGGGGTCGTGTTGGCAGACGGCGGCGTGATCACCGCGGGCTTCAACGCGCTCGTCCCTGGCTCTGGGGTCGCGGTCGCGCGCAGCGACACGTTTGGCGCGCTCTCGTGCTCAGTCGC
>JAUIAC010000295.1 GCA_030425545.1 bacterium
GGCACGGGCAGCCTTGGCCTTCTTGAGCTGGGCTGGCGTCTTGTCTGCGTCCTTCGGCGGCACCTTCTTGCCGTCCTTCACCGCGGCGGCCACCTCTTCGCGGCGCGTGGCCTCTTCCTTCTCCTGCGCCTCGAGCGCCTTCACGGCCTTGGTCTTCTCTTCGAGCCAGGCCTCTTCTTCCTTTCGCTTCTTGGCCTCGCCGTCGAGATCCACCGTGCCGTCGCTCGCCTGCTTGACCCAGTCGTCGTCGTCGACCTGGCGGTAGAGGCCCATGCGCTCGATGTCCAGCGCGGCCGTGCCCTCGGCTGCCGCCATGGCCGCAGCTTCCTTGGCTTTGCGCTCGTTGGAGATCGTCTTCCAGTACGCGGTGTCTTCGTCGTCGAGCTGCGAGATGTCGAGCATCTGCGTGCCCTCGCCCCGCTGAGCCGCGACCTGCGCCTCCCAGTCCCGCCGCCGACGGTCCGCCACGTCCAGGTCCAACACCCAGCCGACCAGCTGCGGGTACGTCTCCAGCTCGTCCCAGGTCTCGAAGGGGAAGTGCGCGCGCCACAGCATCGTCACAGTGCGCGCGTCCGGCTCGATCACCAGGGTGTCCAGCGTCAGATCGGTGCGCTCCACCCCACGACCCCGGTCCAGCTCCGCCTCGAGGGCGCGGGCGGGCAGCTTGAAGTAGAGCGTGCCGTCCTTGGTCAGGTTGGTGAGCGTGACCTCCTCGTCGCCGGCGAGCGCGTCGAGCTGCAGGGTCGGCGCGGCGCTGTTGAACCAGCCCGGCTGCATCATCCCTGGAACGGGGCGCCGGTCGAGCTCGCGCAGCACCCGCACGTCGTCCTCGTCTTCGAGATCCAGGGCGCGCTTGTGGTCCTCGAGCACCTGCTCGTAGTCCTTCATGTCCGAGGGGTAGTCCCCCGCGAGGCCGATGCGCGGGTGCGCCTGCTTCGGCCACGTCGTGAACCCGGCGGGCAGCGGAACGCGGTCGAGCGCCATGATGTCCTGCACCAGGTCCTGCGGCGTCAGCGGCGCGTCCGGATCCTCGAGCTGCGGCAGCTCGAGCCCCTCGAGCAGCTGCTGCACCGGGCTGACGATGAAGCCCTTGCCGAAGGGGTTGGTGGGGCAGGGCAGCTTGGGGAACTCGGCGAGCTTCTCCTCGAGCTCCTTCTTCCGCGCCTCGTGCTCGGCCTTCAACGCGGCGAGGCGGTCGGCGTCCTCTTCCTTCAGCTGGTCTTTGAGGCTGTCGTCCCACGCCTCCGGGTCGTCTTCGTCGCTCATCGCGGCCATGACGCGCGTGCCGTCGTTCTGAACCACGCCTTCGCGCCGCCGCGCCTCGGCTGCTGCGGCTTGAGCGGCCTTCAGCTCGGCTTGATCTGCGGCGCTGGCCGCGAGCTCCTCGGCCAGCTTGGCCTCGTCGAGGATCTCGACCCCGTCGTCGATCTCGAGCGCCTCGCCCTCCGCGTTCAGCCGCAGCGGCGGGCCCTTGGGCTTGGGCTTGGCCGGCGCGCTCTCGGCCGCTTCCTGTGCCGCCTGCCACTCGGCGAACGCGTCGAGGTCCATGACCGCGGTGCCGCGCTGGCTCGTGGCTTCACCCCACATGCGCACACCGTCTTTGTCGTAGCCAAACTGGCCGCGGGCGCGCAGCAGCTTCTCGTCCGCGTCGTCGACGCCGCCCACCGGCGCGTCGAGGAAGGCCTGCTCCTCGGCCTCCTTCTTCGCCTTCTCGGCGGCGGCCTGCTTGGCGGCCTTGGCCTCGGCCTTCTGCGCCTTCACCTCGGCCTGCTCTGCGTCGATGATCTCGTTGATCTGGCGCTGCAGCGCGAGGGTCTCCGCGTCCGGGATCACCCAGGTCTCGCCGCCGTAGGCCAACGTCAGCGAGAGCGGCACCTCTTTCACCGGCGCGGGCGCGGTGAAGGTCGGCGGCTGCGGGATCAGCTTGCCCTGCCGCTTCTTCGGCCGGGTGTAGTGACACGTGCGGGGGCCCAGCACCTTGAGGCGCCGCAGCACCGTGCCGACCCGGATCGCGCACTCCCACTCCGGCTCCGGCTGACCGCTGGGCGCGTAGGTCTTGCCCACCAGGAGCACGTCGCAGCGGGCCTTCTCCGGCACCAGCTCGGCCTCGAGCGTGGGGGGCGCCGTGGTGACGTCCCCCTCGTCGAAGCGGTCCTGCTCGAGAAAAGGGGGCTGCTCCTCGTCTTCGAGGGGCTGAATCGACGCGTCGTCTTCGGGGATGGTGAACGTGCGCCGCGCCACGAAGGTGATCGCGAGCTGACCGTCCGCGCGCTCCGCGGGCAGCAGCTCGATCCAGTACCCTTTTCGTAGGTCAGCCATAGGGCCGGTATCCTCCCGCCCTGGGCAGGCGCTGTAAACCCGTACCCAGGCGTGGGCTCGGCCCCCGCAAAAGCGACGCGGCCCGCCAGATCACTCTGACGGGCCGCGCGTTGTTCGGCGTCGCTCAGTTGAGCGTGATCTTGCCGGCCTTCTCTTCGATGAGCGCGCCAGCCTTCAGCTTCATGGTGCTGCCCGCCTCGATCTCGACGTTGTTGCCCGCCTTGGCCTGGATGTTGTTCGACGCCTCGATCTTCAGGTCGGTGCACTTCATCGTGATGGTCTTCTCCACCAGGATGTCCATGTCGCCGGTGACGCACTCGATGGTGATCTTCTTGTTCTTGGTGTCGATGAGGATGTAGTGCTCTTGGGTGTGATCGTAGATCTCGATCTGGTCCACCGAGCCCGACTGGTCCAGGCAGATCCAGTGACCGTCCCGCTCCTTGGGCGCCGCGACGGTCTGATCGGCGGGGACCAGGTTCTGCAAGATGATGCGCTGATCGCCCTTGTTGTCGTCGACGAACTGCAGCATGTGGCCGTCGCGCGAGCGGATCGAGCGGAAGTTGTTCTCGCCGCCCTGGCTGTCGTTGTCATGGATGGGCTTGTCGACCCCGTTCCACAGCGAGCCGATGACGTAGGGGCGACGCAGGTCGCCGTGCTCGAACGCGAGCAGCACCTCGTCGTCGACCTCCGGCAGGAAGAAGGCGCCGCGGAAGTCCGCGCCGTCCTTCGAGCCGGCCATGAACGAGGTCAGGCGGCACCACGTGGACCGGAAGTCCTCGTCGTCCTTGACGCTGCTGGCGTAGTCGCCGGACTCCGACACCCACGGGAACTTCACCTTGACGCGGTAGTGGCCCTTGGGGTCGTTGTTGTCGATCACAACGCCGACGACGACGCCGTTGATCTTGAAGGGGTCACGCTTGGTGGCTTCGAGCAGCATGGCGTTGGTCTCCTTCGGTGCCGTCGCAAAATGGGGACACGGTCGGCGCTGAGACTAGCCACGGCGACTCAGGCGCGCAACGCGGCCACGGCGGACGAGACCCGGGCTGGGGTCGGACAGCCCCGCTGAGCGAGCGCCGCGGGTAGGGAGGGGCCGCGCTTGACGCGTCGCGTCGTGCCCTCGATCCTGCTTCGGTCTGCCGCGCGTGCGGCGCTGGAGGCTGCCATGTCGGGCCACGACGAGACGGAAGAGGGCGCGCGACCGCCCGAGGGCGAGCCCGCGCCCGAGAACCTCCGCAAGAACCTCACGGCGCGGCTGCAGAAGATGCTGAGCACCGACGAGGGCGTCCGCGCGCTGGTGGGGGCGGTGGTGCCGAAAGAGCTCATCGCCAACACGCTCGAGCAGGTCGACGGGGCGCGCAACGAGGCCGTGGCCATCGTCGGCCGAGAGCTGCGCACCTTCCTCGAGCACCTCGACGTGGGCGAGGAGCTGGCCAAAATCCTGACCTCGGTGTCCTTCGAGATCCGCATGGAGGTCCGCTTCATCCCCAACGAGGACGGTACGCTCCGCGCGAACGTGCGCGGCGGCGCCAAGCCGAAGGTGGCTGAAGAGGGCAAGAAGCGGCGCTGGCGTCGCGGCAAGGGCGACCCGGACGCTGAGCCGGAGTCGGAGGGCGCCGAGCCCGAGCCGACGCCGGAGCCGGAGCCGGTGGTGCCGGTGGCCACGCCACGGCCTGACTCTGGCGGCTACGCGCCCGTGGACGACGTGGGCGACGAGGGACCGCGCGGTCGGCGCAAGCTGGGCCGTCGCTCGATCACGAACATGGTGCAGAGCGTCGCCGACGCGGCCGCGAGCACGGCCCGCGTGGCTGCGGAGGTGGCCGCCGACGCGGCCGCCGAGGTGGTCAACGAAGCGCGCAGGAACCGCGCGGACGACGACGACCTCGACACCTATTGAACCAGGGCGACTGGGCTTTGGGGCGGGTGCCGCGGCTCACTCGACCGTGACGCTCTTGGCCAGGTTGCGCGGCTGATCGATGTCCGTGCCCTTGAGATCGGCCAGGTGGTACGCCAGCAGCTGCAGCGGGATCACGGTGACCAGCGGGGCCGTCCACGGCGTGGTCGGCGGAACGGGCAGGTACGCGTCGGCCAGGCCGCGCAGGTCGGTGTCGTCTTCGTCGCCGACCGCGATCACCGGGCCGTGGCGGGCGGCGATCTCCTGCAGGTTCGAGCAGGTCTTCTCGTAGCTCGGGCCGCGGGGCGCCGCGATCACGGTCGGGGTGTGCTCGTCGATCAGGGCGATGGGGCCGTGCTTCATCTCGCCCGCGGCGTAGCCCTCAGCGTGGATGTAGCTGATCTCCTTGAGCTTGAGCGCGCCCTCGAGCGCGATCGGGTGCAGCAGGCCGCGGCCGAGGTAGAGCGCGCTCGTGGCCTCGAGGTAGCGGTAGGCGGTCTCGCGCACGTCGGCGTTGAGCTCGATGGCGCGGCTCACCTCTCCAGGGACCTCGACCAGCGCCGCGAGCAGCTCGCGTGCCTGCGTCGTGTCGAGCGTGCCCAAGAGGCGGCCGAGGCGGACGGCGATGAGGTAGAGCGCCGTCATCTGCGTGGTGAAGGCCTTGGTGCTCGCGACCCCGATCTCCGGGCCGGCGTGGGTGTAGAGCACGTTGCCGGCCGCCCGCGCGATGGAGCTGCCGATGACGTTGACCACGGCCGCGCCGCGCGCACCTCGGCGCTGCGCCTCTTTCAGCGCGGCGAGCGTGTCCGCGGTCTCACCGGACTGGGAGATGGCGAGCACCAGGGTGTGCGCGTCGACGATGGGGTCGCGGTAACGAAACTCGCTGGCCAGGTCGACCTCGACCGGGATGCGGGTGGCCTGCTCGAGGTAGTGCTTGCCCACCAGGCCGGCGTGCCAGCTGGTGCCACAGGCGATGATGACGATGCGGCGGAGCTCCTTGAGGTCCTCCGCGGTGAAGCCGAGCTCCTCGATGAAGACCTCGCCCTGCTCGAGGCTCACGCGCCCTCGGATCGTGTCGGTGATCGCCCGCGACTGCTCGTGGATCTCCTTGAGCATGAAGTGCTTGTAGCCGCCCTTCTCGGCCGCGACCGCGCTCCATTGCACCCGCGTGACCGCGCGCTCCACGGGCTCCCCGGACTCGAAGCGGCTGATGGTGAAGCCGGCGCGGGTCAGCACCGCCATGTCGCCGTCCTCGAGGAAGACGACGTCGCGCGTGTGGCTGAGGATGGCGGGGATGTCGGAGGCGCAGAAGGTCTCGCCCTGGCCGACCCCGAGGATCAGCGGGCTCTGCTGCTTGGCGACGACGACCTCGTCGGGGTTCTCGACGTCGAGCACGGCGATGGCGTACGCGCCGTGGACGGCCTGCGTCGCGGCGCGCACCGCCTCGGCGAGGGTCGTGCCGCCTTGAAGGGTGCGGTCGATCAGGTGGCTGAAGATCTCGGTGTCGGTCTCCGACGAGAAGGTGTGCCCCTCCGACTCGAGCTGCGAGCGCAAGGCCAGGTGGTTCTCGATGATGCCGTTGTGGACCACGGCCACGCGCCCGACCACGTGCGGGTGGGCGTTGGGCTCCGTGGGTCGCCCGTGGGTCGCCCAGCGGGTGTGGCCGATGCCCAGGGTGCCGTTCAGCGGCTCTGCGTCCAGGCTCTTGGCCAGGTTGCGCAGCTTGCCCACCGCGCGCCGCAGGTGGATGCCGTCGTTGTTGATCGCGACGCCGGCCGAGTCGTAGCCGCGGTACTCCAGGCGGCGGAGCCCGTCGACGATGATGTCAGCGGCCTCTTGCTCGCCGATGTAGCCGATGATCCCACACATGTTGCGCTCCGTTGCGGCCGCTCAGCCGAAGGTCGGTGTTGAAGCTGGCCTCGTTGGGGACAGGTCGCGTGTAACCCATGGCTGACTTGGTGGCCACGGGCGTCGCCGAGGATCATGCGGTCTCTGGCCTGCGCGCGGAGCGGGCGACCGTGGACTGCGCTGTCGCTCAGCCCTCGGCGGCGGCCTTGGCCGCGGCCTTGGCGGCCTTCTTGGCGACCCAGCCCTCGATGTTCGTCTGCCGGGTCCGAGAGATGGCGAGGGCGCCGGCCGGCACGTCCTCCGTCACCGTCGTGCCCGCGCCGACGTAGGCGCCGTCGCCGAGGGTGACCGGCGCCACCAGCTGCGTGTCGCTGCCGATGAACACGCCTTCGCCCAAGACCGTGCGGTGCTTGTTCTTGCCGTCGTAGTTGCACGTGATCGTACCCGCGCCGACGTTGCTGCCCGCGCCGATGTCGCAGTCCCCGAGGTAGCTCAGGTGGCTGGCCTTGGCGCCCTCGTGGAGCTTGGCCTTCTTGGTCTCCACGAAGTTCCCGACCTTCACCCGCGCGCCGAGCTCCGTGCCGGGCCGCAGGTGGGCGAAGGGGCCCACGGCGGCGTGGTCGCCGATGCGCGCCTGATCCGCGACCGTGTAGGGCTTCAGGTGGGCGTTGGCGCCCACCACGGTGTCGGTCAGCACGCAGCCCCGGTCGACCCGCGTCCCCGCGCCGATGACCGTGTCGCCGCGCAGCTCCACGCCGCCGCTGAGCGTCGCGTCGGCGCCGACGCGCACGCCCGCTTCGACCCAGGTCAGCTCGGGCCGCTCCACCGCCACGCCCGCGTCCATGAGCCCGCGCAACACCCGCGCCCGCAGCGTGTCGGTCGCTTGCGCGCACTGAGCGCGCGTGTTCACACCCTGGAGCTCCGCCCAGTCGGAGGCCACGTGGACCGCGCCAGGCTCGCCGTCCTGGGCCGCGATCGCGAGCAGATCCGTCAGGTAGAGCTCGCCCTGGGCGTTGTTGTCGTCGAGTCGGCCGAGGGCGCCGCGGAGGAAGTCGGCCCGCACCGCCATCATGCCGGCGTTGACCAGCGCCACCTGCCGCTGGGACGGCGACGCGTCCTTGTGCTCCACGACCGCGCTGATGCGCCGCGCGCCGTTCAAGATCACCCGGCCGTAGCCTGTGGGGTCAGGGGCGTCACCGGCCAGCAGGCTGAT
>JAUIAC010000296.1 GCA_030425545.1 bacterium
GCCGTGCGCGACGTCGTCGCGGGCGGACGGTGGATGGTGCGGGACCGCGCGCCGGTGGCCCACGGCCTCTTCGAAGCCAGGGGCTGAGCCGTGCGCGGGCGTGGCCGCGGCGCCCCGCCAAAGGTTGGGCACCGACGCGCGGGCTCATGATAGCTTGCTGTCCCCCTTGGGAGCCTTCCATGACCTCGACTCACGGCGAGCGACCGCGCCCGGCGTGGCGCCCCCTGCTCACCGCGCTCGCGGCGAGCTGCCTGCTCTGGGCCTGTGGGCCGAGCGGCTCGGCAGCAGGAGGCGTGCACCCCGGCGTCGGCGCGCAGTGCGTGTCGCCCACCGACTGCGCCGCCTTCTCGGCGCCGCCGTCGTGCCAGCTCTGGGGCTGCACGTCTGGGGCCTGCGTGCTGCTGGCGGCGCCCGACGACGCCGTGTGCCAGCAGGGTGACGCCTGTCACCCGGGTGTGTGCGGCTTTGGTGTGTGCAAGGTCTCGCCCGTGACCTGTGCGCCGACGGGCGACCCCTGCGTGACCTCGGTGTGCGACCCGGTCGACGGGCAGTGCCGCCCCAAGCCCGCCGCCAAGGGCACGCCGTGTGACGACGGCCGCGACTGTTCGCTCCAAGACGCCTGCCAATACGGCGTGTGTGCGGGCGACGCGAGCGCGTGTCCCTGCACCAAGGACCAGGACTGCCCGGACGACGGCGACCGGTGCAACGGCCTGAGCTACTGCGACCAGAGCACCGGCAAGTGCGCCACCAACCCTGCGACCGTCGTCGTGTGCGCCACCGGCAAGGACACCGCCTGTGCCAAGGCCGCCTGCGACCCACCGACCGGGCTGTGCGCCCTCGCACCCGTGGTCGGCAAGGCGGTGTGCGACGACGGTGACGACTGCACCACGGGCGACGTCTGCGCCAAGGGCGTGTGCGTGGCCGGCACCTTCACCTGCGACTGTCAGGACGACGCTGACTGCGTCGACGACGGCGACCTGTGCAACGGCACGCCCTTCTGCAACAAGGCGCTCAACAAGTGCGTGCACAACCCGGCGACCGCGGTCGTGTGCCCCTCGGTGGGCGACACCGCGTGCCGCGCGACCCTGTGTCAGCCCACCAAGGGGGTCTGCGCCAAGGTGCCTGTGAGCGAGGGCAAGGCGTGCGACGACGGCAACCCCTGCACCGCCGACGAGACCTGCAAGGGCGGCAGCTGCAGCTCCGCCAACAGCCTGTGCGAGTGCGCGCAGGACTCGGACTGCGCCGGCAAGGAAGACGGCGACCTGTGCAACGGCACGCTCTACTGCGACCAGGTCGTCAAGCAGTGCAAGGTCAGCCCAGCGACCGTGGTGACCTGTCCGAGCGTGGACAACACGCCCTGCCGCGCGAACGCCTGTCAGGCCAAGACCGGGGCCTGCAAGTTGGTGCTCAAGCCTGCGGGCACCCCCTGCGACGACGGCGCGCCGTGCACCACCGGGGAGACCTGCGCGGGTGGTGTCTGCGGCACGGGCGCCGTGGCGGCGCAGTGTGCCTGCGCGACAGACAGCGACTGCGCCAAGTTCGAGGGCGGCAACGCCTGCGTCGGCGACCTGCGCTGCGCGCTCGGGGTCCAGGTGCCCGTGTGCGCGCCCAAGCCCGGGACTGGGGTGGTGTGCAAGTCGGACGGCAACCCCTGCACGGTGAGCGCGTGCGACCCGAAGTCGGGCGCCTGCAAGACCACGTCGCTGCCCGACGGCGCCGTGTGCGCGGCGCCCTCCGGCTGCTTCGGCGCGTCGACCTGCCAGGCCGGCGTGTGCAAGGCGGCCAAGGCCGAGGCGTGTGACGACGGCGACCCCTGCACGAGCGACGGCTGCGTCGGTCAGGCCTGCGCCCACAAGCCGGTGGCGGCCGGCACGCAGGTGCCCTGCTACGACGGCGCCGCTGGGACCCTGGGCGTGGGCGTGTGCAAGGCCGGGACCACGACCTGCGGCGCCGACGGCAAGCCCGGCGCGTGTACGGGGGCGGTCACGCCAGCAACCGTCGACGGCTGCGGCGGCGGCAACGAGGACTGCGACGCGACCACCGACGAAGACTGCGACGCCGGGCTCTCCGTCGCCAAGATCTGCGGCACGGGTCAGCAGGGACCGCCGGGGCAGACCCTGTCGCAGCGGCTGCTGGTCAAGGTCACCAAGACCGGGGGCGCTGCGGCGTCGGGGGTCACCGTGAGCTGGTCGTCGACCAACGGGGGCACCTTCAGCGCGCCGACGTCGACCACTAACAGCGCCGGGCAGGCCGCGGCGATGTTCACGCTGCCGGCCACGGGGGGAACGACGGCGGTGGCGACAGCGTCGGTGCCGGGGGCGTCGACGAACTTCAGCTTCCCGGTGACGGTGGGCGCGCCGCTGGCGCTGCTCGACTATCCGACCTTCTGCGACGCGTCGCAGCTCTCGTTGCTCGGCACGGCCGCGCTGGCCGGCAATCGGCTGCGCATCGTCGCCAAGGGCGACCTCCACAACGGCTCCGCGTGGTTCACCAAGCCAGCGCCCGCGAACACGGACTTCGAGTGGCACGTGTCCATCGAGGGCTACACGCCGGGCTACGGGCTGGTGCTGCAGGCCGTCGGCGGCACCAAGCAGTCGGCCGGCGGCAACGGCGACGCCGGCACGGCCAAGCTGAACCCGGCCCTGGTCGTGCGCGTGACTGGCGGCTACTCGGCCGGCTCCGCGCACCCGGCGACCGTGCAGCTCTACGGCAACGGCAAGCTGCTCGGCCAGAAGGTCGGCGCGCTCGCGAAGAACCAGACGCTGAAGCTGCAGAGCTTCTGGGTCACGTACACGCAGGCGACAAAGAAGGTCGCGGTCTACGTCGCGCCTGGCGGCTCCAAGAAGCCGAGCGGCGCCATCGTGCAGGCCACGTGGGATGTCTGGGCCGGGCTCGGGGGCAAGCCGGCGTACGTGGGCTTCACGGCCGGCAACTCCACGGCGGGTCAGACTGGCAACAAGTTGGTGACTCGCTGGAGCTTCGCTACGAAGTGACGCCTCTCCAGTGCAGGCGCCTCCTCCTTTCCCGCACGCGAGCGCTGTGTTACGTGGGCGCGGCGTGCATGGTTCACGCGCACGGTCCGGTGGCCGCGCCCAGGCGCGCGGCCGCCACCCCGCACACCCGCATCTGACTCAGGAGCCCTCGTGCCCAGCCCTCAGCCCACGCCCGGTTCTCGCGGCTACATCATCCCCATCGGGGGTGCCGAAGACAAAGTCAACGATCGCAGGATCTTGCAGCGCTTCGTCGACATCTGCGGCGGCGAAGACGCGCGCATCGTGGTCATCCCCACCGCGAGCCAGCTCGACACCACGGGCCCGCGCTACAAGGAGATCTTCCACATGCTCGGGGTCAAGCAGGTCGACGTGCTCGACTACCGCGAGCGCAAGGACACCGACAACGCCGAGTGGCTGGCGCTCATCGAGCAGGCCACCGGCGCGTTCATGACGGGCGGCAACCAGCTGCGCTTGTCCACCGTGCTCGGCGGCACGCCCGTCGCCCGCGCCATCCGCCGGCAGAACGCGGCCGGCATGGCCGTGGCGGGCACCTCGGCCGGGGCGGCTTTTGTCTCCGAGCACATGATCGCCTACGGCCGCTCCGGCGCGACGCCCCGCGCCGGGCGGGTGTCCATGGCGGCGGGGCTGGGCCTGACCAACCGCGTCATCATCGACCAGCACTTTCGTCAGCGCGACCGCCTCGGGCGGCTGATGACCGCGCTCGCCTACAACCCCTTCGTCATCGGCTTTGGCCTCGACGAGGACACCGCGGCGTTCATCCGGGCGGACCGGCAGGTGGAGATCGTCGGCGCCGGCGCGATCACCGTGGTCGACGTGGCCGATCTCGAGTACTCGGCCATGGCCGACTCCCGCGAGGGCGACGCCGTGGACCTCATCGGGGTCCGACTGCATGTGCTTTCGGACGGCGCGACGTACAATCTCGACACCCGCAAGGCCGCACCGGCCCCCTTGGAGCGCCCCAGCGAGCGCTGAGCCTCCGCCCGCGTCGCCCGCACGCCGCGGCCTGACCCGCAGGCCCCGCTGACGGCACACGCAGACACAGACCGCCCTCGGCACGGAGTACGCCATGAAGGTCCGCGACACCCGCGTTTACCTGGGACCGAACCTCTACGCGAACTTCCGCGTGCTGCGCATGACCATCGACCTCGGGCCGCTCGAGGACTGGCCCTCGGCCAAGATCCCCGGCTTCGTCGACGGTCTGGTGGCGGCGGTGCCCAGCCTGCAAGAGCACGGCTGCTCCTACGGTGAGCCCGGCGGCTTCATCCGGCGGCTGCGCGAGGGCGAGGGGACCTGGCTCGGCCATGTGCTGGAGCACGTCGCGCTCGAGCTGCAGAACCTCGCGGGCGTGCCCGTGACCTTCGGCAAGACCCGCGGCGCCGGGGAGCGCGGCCACTACCACGTGGTCTACGAGTACCAGGAGGCCGAGGTGGGGCGCGAGGCCGGCGCGCTGGCCCTGGGGCTGCTGCGGAGCCTGGTGCCCAACGAGCTGTGGATCGGCGACGCGGACAAGAGCGGCGGCGACGACTTCGACTTCTCCGAGGAGCTCGAGCACCTGATCCGGCGGGCGCAGCGGCGCGCGTTCGGCCCCTCGACCGCGAGCCTGGTCAAGGCCGCCGAGGAGCGCGACGTGCCCTGGCTGCGGCTCAACGAGTACAGCCTGGTGCAGTTCGGCCACGGCAAGCACCAGCGCCGCATTCAGGCGACGATCACCAGCGAGACCCGGCACATTGGCGTGTCGATCGCGTCCGACAAAGAAGAGACCCGCACCATCCTTCACGACCTCGGGCTGCCCGTGCCAGCGCAGCAGCTGGTCTACAGCGAGAGCCGGGCGGTTCGGGCGGCGCGTCGCATCGGCTACCCGGTGGTGGTCAAGCCGCTGGACGCCAACCACGGTCGCGGCGTGAGCATCGGCCTCGAGAGCGACGAGGCGGTGGCCGTGGCCTTCGCCCAGGCGCGCAAGCACAGCCGCGGGGTCCTGGTCGAGAGCTTCATCCGTGGCTTCGACCACCGCCTCTTGGTGGTCAACGGCGTGCTGGTGGCCGCGAGCAAGCGTGTCCCCGGCCACGTGGTCGGCGACGGCGAGCGCACCATCGCTGAGCTGGTCGACGTGGTGAACGAGGATCCGCGCCGCGGCATCGGCCACGAGAAGGTGCTGACCCGCCTCGAGATCGACCACCAGGCAGAGCGGCTGCTGGAGCGCGCGGGCAAGAGCGCCGAGACGGTGCTGCCCGCCGGCGAGATCTTCTACCTCCGCTCCACGGCCAACCTGTCCACGGGCGGCACGGCCATCGACGTCACCGACATCATCCACCCCGACAACAAGGAGATGGCCCAGCGCGCGGCCGCGGCCATCGGGCTCGACGTGGCGGGGGTCGACTTCCTCACCCACGACATCTCCCGCTCGTGGATGGAGGCGGGCGGCGGCATCTGCGAGGTCAACGCGGCCCCCGGCTTCCGCATGCACGTGGCGCCCTCGGAGGGCACGCCGCGCGACGCGGCCGGGCCGGTCATCGACATGCTCTTTCCGCCTGGCGCAGCGAGCCGCATCCCCATCGCGGCCATCACCGGCACCAACGGCAAGACCACCACCACCCGCATGCTCGCCCACATCCACAAGCTCTCGGGCGAGACCGTGGGCATGGCCACCACCGACGGCGTCTACGTCGACGGCACGCGCACCGTGGTCGGCGACATGACCGGCCCCATGGCGGCGCAGATGGTGCTGCGTGACCCGCGCGTGGGCGTGGCCGTGCTCGAGACCGCGCGCGGCGGCATGCTGCGCGCAGGCATGGGCTACAGCGGCCCGGACGTGGCGTGCTGCCTCAACGTCGCGGCCGACCACCTGGGCCTGCGCGGGGTCGACACGCTGGAGCAGCTCGCGGCGGTCAAGCGCATCCCCATCGAGGCCGCCAAGGACGCGGTGGTGCTCAACGCCGACGATCCACGCGTGCTGGCCATGTCGGCCTACGCCCAGGCCAAGTCGGTGGTCTACGTGACCATGGACCCCGGCCACGAGCTGGTGCGCGAGCACATCCGCGCCGGGGGCTGCGCGGTCAGCCTGGAGCGCGGCGTCAACGGTGAGATGATCGTGGTGTACGAGGGCGGCGCGCACATGCCGCTGCTGTGGACGCACCTGATCCCAGCGACCCTGGAGGGCAAGGCGGTGCACAACGTGCAGAACGCCATGTTCGCCGCGGCCATGGCCTTCACCATGGGGGTCAAGCTCGAGGACATCCGACTGGGGCTGCGCACCTTCGACACCAGCTTCTTCCAGGCGCCGGGTCGCTTGAACGTGTTCGACGAGCTCGGCTTCAAGGTCATCTTGGACTACGGGCACAACCCGGCCGCGGTGGGCGCCATGTGCGACCTCGCCGACGCCATGAGCGAGGGCGGTCGCTTCGCGCGGCGGCTGTGCGTGCTGGCGGCGCCGGGCGACCGGCGCGACGAGGACATCGAGGCCATCGCCCGGCGGGCCGCTGGCAGCTTCGACGTCTTCTTCTGCAAGCGCGACGACCGGCTCCGCGGGCGCGCCCACGACGAGGTGCCCAAGCTGCTCGCGACCACGCTGCGGGCTGAGGGTGTGGACGACGAGGCGATTCACGTCATCGAGCAGGAGTACGAGGCGGTGGCCACGGCTCTGGCCTTCGCCGAGCCCGGCGACCTGCTGCTGATCTTCGGCGACGACATCACGCGCACGTGGAAGCAGATCATCTACTACGGCGGCCGCGGCGCGCCGGCGTCGGACTCCGCGGGCGCGGCGCCCTCGGGGCCCGACACGCTGGTGGACGACGGCGCGGTCGACGGCGCGCTCCTGGTCACGGAGTGGCAGGGGGTCGAGGTGCTGCGCGACGCCGACGGTGGCGTGCGCCTGGCCAAGCCAGACGAGAACGACTAGCCATGGGCGCGGCAGGCCAGAGCGGTCGCGACACGCCCCCCGCCAGCGCCCCCGACGCTGCGGAGCGCGAGCGGTGCGCCACGCTGCGCGAGCTGGTGGCGGACGCCGACGGCCGCAGGCTCACGGGCCCCAGCCGCTGGGCGGCCGGGCCCGCGGCGGCGGTCGTCATCGCATGGCGCGACGACCCTGGCGCGAGCCAGCGCGAGGCGGCCCGCGCCGCCTGGCGGGCGCTGGTGACACGCACCTACAGCGACCTCGGCTGGCCGACGCCGCGCTTCACCCGCAAGGCAGCAGGGCAGGGCGAGGTGTGGACCGCCACGGGCCGCATCGACCGGCTCTACGCCGCCATCGCCGTCGC
>JAUIAC010000297.1 GCA_030425545.1 bacterium
CCGCGAGCGCGTCGACGGCCAGGCCGCTGTCGTCTGCCAACGCTGTGAGCCCGGTGAGTCGGGCGGCGCTCGCGGCCTTGAGCAGCGCGTTGCCGACGAAGTCCGGCGCGTCCTCGACCACCTCGGGCAGCGCCCCGCCGTCCTCGCCTCGCCACGAGGCGCCGGACGTGACGGTCACCCCGTCTGCACCACAGAGCTCGCGGAGCTCGCGCAGCTTGTTCGCGTTGCCCGTGGCGAAGAGCAGCTCCAGCGGCTCCAGGCTCGGCAGCGGCCGCGCCGCCGCGTCCTGACGACCACGACCCTCACCGCGACCGCCCCGCCCATCACGGGAGCCCCCGCCGCGGGAGCCCCCGCCGCGGGAGCCACTGCCTCGGGAGCCACCGCCGCGAGGGTGGCCACCGGAGCGACCCGCGTCACCTTGGTCGGGGCCACGGCCTGCTCCGCCGCCGAAGCGACGCGAGCCTTGAGGGCGGTATTTGTCGGCCATGGCGACTCCTGGGACGGGGCGAGCGGGGACGTTGAGCGCGCCGCGCTTCGAGGCGAAGCGCGGGGAACGCAGCGGGGTTCTACTGGATCGCCGCCCGCGGCGAAAGCGCCGCGAGCCCCCTCAACCCCGCGTGGATCCAGCGCAGGTGAGCCGTCTCTGCGGGGGCGGAGGCAGCCTGGAAGCCGCGCCTGCGACGCGTCGGACCTCGGCGTTTGGGCCGTCGCGAGGCGCCTGCTGCTTCCTTGACCCTCCATGTTGCCGACGATAACGTCCGAATCGGCTCGCTCCCTCGTGCGTCCAACCTTGTGTGTGGGCGTCGCGCTCGGGGCGCCCGGTCGGCGCGTGTCCACCTCCGCGGGAGCCTCGTGCCGGCGCGTGCACGTTGGCCCCCACGCCGCGCTCCGCTTGGAGCCCGCCGGGGCCGTAGACGTGCGAGCGACCCTTCGCTGCCTCCGCCGCGCGGGCCCTCCTGGGATCCGCGGGCGACAAAGACTGATGGAGACCATGCAGAACAGCCTCTCGTCCAGCTCGAACGTGGCCCTCTCAAGCGCCGCCCTGCCTCCGATGCCCCGGCCCGTAGCCCGCTCCACGCGGCTGTGGCAGGTGACCGCCGCGCTCCTCGCGCTGGCCCTGGTCGGCGGCTGCAGCGGCCAGCACCTCAAGGACCCTGACGGAGACGGTGACCGCAACAGCGCGCGCCCCTTCCTGAAAGGCGGCCCCACCGAAGACAAGCTCAACACGCGCGTCGGCGACCGCGAGGACTGGCGCTTCATCCAGCCCGCGCGGACCGGGACGATGGAGATGCGGATCTCGGTCGGCAAGTGGAAGGAGTCCACCGTCAAGGGCCACGTGACCATCTTCTCCGAGGTCGGCGATCGCATCGCCGAGAAGTCGATGCCCGAGGGCAGCGGCACGCTCCGCTTCAAGTTCGACGTCAAGGACGACATGCGCTACCTGGTGCGCTTTCGCGCCAACATCGGTACCGGCGAGTACGCCGTCGAGGTCGACTTTGCCGGCAGCCCCTGCGACTCCTGCGCACCGGACCAGACCTGCGAAGACGACAAGTGCGTCGCCAAGAAGGCCGAGCCCAAGCCTCGGGTCCATCGCCCGCGCAAGCCGCGCAAGCCGCGCAAGCCGCGCCCTGCGAAGCGGTCGGGGATCAACTGCAAGGTCATCGACGCCCGCGTGAGCGGCTCCGGGTCGGTGCTGACGCTGACCGCGGGCGACAACAAGGGCGTGAAGAAGGGCATGACCGGCGTCATCAAGGGCGTCCGCGGCGGCATCTTCAAGGTCATCGCGGTCTACCCGACCCGCTCCAAGGCCAAGTGCAAGCTGCCGCCCGGAAAGGTCTACGGCCACACGTCGGCGACCATCCGCTAGCGGGGCTGTCGTCGGGTGCCATCGCGCTCAACGCGTGCACCGCGTCCACGGATCTCGAACCGTCAGCGTCGCGGCGAGGCTGGGTCCTGTCGCTCGCGACCTGGCCCTGACCCACGTGATCCCATGCATGCCACACGAAGCTCCATCGCTGTCCTGGCGGCCGTCGCAGCCCTCGCGCTGCTGACCGCGTGCTGCGGCCGACAGTCCGCGCCGCCGCCCGAGCCGGGGGGCACGGTGGCGAAGCCCGCGGCGCCAGCGCAGACGGTGACGTCCTTGCGCGCGCTGCCCCATGTCACGCTCATCGCGCTCTCCGACTGGCAGGGGGTGATCAAGCCCTGCGGCTGCGTCGAGGAGCTGCAGCGGGGCGGGGTCGAGCGCATCGCGGCCTGGCTCAAGACCCAGCGCGCCGGAGACGACTCCGTGGTGGTCGTGCACGCCGGCGCCCTCCTGTCGGAAGACGAGGCGGCGCACGCGGGCCAGGAAGCGCAGCGGCTCGAGCGAGCGACCACCTTCGCCCACATCCTCGACACCCTCGACCTGGCGGCCGTGGCCCTGTCGGCTGAGGACCTCAAGCGAGGCGGCGAGCCCGTGCGCGCGCTGCTCGCGAAGAGCCGCTTTCCGCTGCTGGCCCACGGCTGGAAGTCCGGGGTGAAGCGGGCGGAGCCGCGGCGCGTGGTGACCACAGGGAGCGGGGTGAAGGTCGGTCTCTTCTCGCTCTCGCCGGAGACCGGGGACCTCGCGCGGCTGAAGGCGGCCGCGGCGGAACAGGTCAAGCTGCTTCGGGCCGAGGGCGCAGCCGTGGTCGTCGCGCTCAGCAACCTCGACATGCGCAGCAGCCGACGCGTGGCGCGCGCGGTGCAGGGCATCGACGCAGTGGTGCTCGGACGCGTCCCGCCGAAGACCGAGCCGGTCGAAGAGGCGGAGCAAGACGGTGACGCCTGGATGCTCATGGCGCCGCGGCACGGCGCCTACATGGCGACCCTGACCCTGGCCATGAACGGCGAGGGACCCTGGCGTGACGCCAGCGCCTGGCTGCCGGGCGCCACAGAGCGCCTCGCCCAGCGGGTCAAGGCGCTCGAGGCCGACCTGGCTACGTGGCGCGGCCCGGACCAGAGCGTGGCGACCCGCAAGGCGCTGCCCTTCTTCGAGCGGCAGCTCAAGGAGCTCAAGCGGGCACACGACAAGGCCGTCGCGGCGCAGGGCAAGCCGCTCCCCAAGGGCAAGCTGGCGGGCTATGCCTCGGTCGGGCTGCCGTGGAGCGCACCGACCGATCCCGCCGTGAGCGCGCTGGTGAAAGCCTACGACTCCAAGGTCGGCGCGATGAACGTGAAGCTCGCCGGCGACCCCCTGCCTCCGGAGGCCGGCAAGGCCAGCTACGTGGGCGAGGCGGTGTGCAGCGCGTGTCACCAGCCCGCGGCCAAGTGGGCCGAGCATGACAAGCACCATCACGCGTGGGAGACCCTGGTCAAGGCGGGCAAGACCAAGGACCTCGACTGTGTGCCCTGCCACGTGACCGGGTGGCGCAAGCCAGGGGGCAGCGCGTTCAAGAACCTCGAGCGCTTCCAAAGGGTGCAGTGCGAGGCCTGCCACGGCCCGGGCTCGCTCCACGTGGCTGCGGCCAAGAAGACCGGGCCGGACAGCGGCATCGTGCGCTCCCCTGACGCGTCGGTGTGTGGCACCTGCCACACCCCGGAGCACGCGCCGCGCTTCTCGTTCCGCGACTATGTGCCAAAGCTGCGCGCGCCCGGCCACGGCCTCCCTGCGGCGAAGTAGCGCTCCGTCACTGGCATCCGTGGGGGTCGCTGCGCCCACAGGTGAAGCGCACGTGAAAGTGGTCCGCGTGCCCCTTGGCGTGACGGACGACCCCGCGGCGGGCGCGTCGCCCTGCCGGGTACTGGAAGATCTGCCCCAAGGTCGTGGCGTCGAGCCCCTCGTCCTCCAGGTAGCGGTAGAAGAGCACCTGCAGCTCGTAGTCCATGAACACGTACTGCACGCGGCCCGTGGCGAGCAGGGCGCCGATCAACGACCAGGACTTCGCCACGTCGATGTTGCCGTGGTGCATGCGACGGAAGTGCGGGAGCGCCCGGTTGTTGCTGGCGAAGTAGCCGATGTCGACATCGCGACCGTTCTGGTGGCTGCGGTGGCCGCGCAGCTTGCCGCCGCCCGGGCGGGCCAGCGCGCCGACCACCACCGGGGCTGTCTTCGGGTAGATGCGAGCGACCTCTCCCGCCGCCCAGGCGACGAAGGCGACCATGTCGTCGGTGCCGTAGCCGGCGCGGTTGCGGCGGACATAGCCGCGTCCTCGGCGCGGCAGCAGGCAGCCGTCTTCCAGCCGACCGCCGGTCGCCCGGCCGTGCGACTGCGAGGGCGGTTTCGGCGCGTTGGCGCACGGAGGCGCCGGGATCTCGGGGTCGGAGGGGGGCGGCTGCGCGCGTCGCGCCGACGGCGGCCGCGCCCGCCGAGGGGAGCCGCGTCGCGCCCCAGGCAGCTCTACGGCGTTGTCGTCCACCTCGGGTGGCGCAAACACCATGCGCGAGACATAGGCCGGGCGGCGGGCGGGCTCGGCGCCGCCGCACGCTGTGGCCAGCACGAGCAGCGCGCACCCCAGCCGAGCGCCGACGTCGCGGAGGCTGCGTGTCGTGGGGTGGGGTGGGGTGGGGCGCGGGTCACTCACGCCCGTCATAGTTGGGCCGGCTCGCGAGGGACGCAACGAATTCGCCGCGGCGCCGGGTCGACCTGACCCAGCGACGGGGGCCTCCGGCCTGCGCCCAGGTCAGCCTCGGGCGGCGAGGCTGCGTCGCGTCTGGTCGGCGACGGTCAGGCGCAGCGCCGGGGCCAGGCGCGGTGCGAGCGAGAGCACCCGCAGCCCGGTCGCCAGCAGCGCCCGGGTGGCCCGTGGGTCGGAGGCGAGCTCTCCGCACAGCGACACCTCGACCCCGTGGCGCTGCCCGGCGGCCACGACGGCCTCGATCGCCGCCAACAGGGCAGGGTGGGGGCCGGGGCCCCGCTCGTAGCGTGGCCGGTCCCGCGAGTGGGCGAGCAGGAGGGCCGACAGGTCGTTGCTGCCGATGGCCATGAAGTCGCACGTGGCCGCGAGCGCGTCGAGCCCGAGGAGCAGCGCCGGCACCTCGACCATGGCCCCCAGCGCGATGGTCGTGTCGATGCCCAGCTCCGCCTGCGCACGGGCCAGCTCTGCCCTCACCCACGCGACCTCCTCGGGCTCGGTGACAAAGGGGACGAGCACGCGCACCTGACCGTGAACCGACGCTCGAACCAGCGCGCGCACCTGGGTGCGGACCACCTCGGGGCGCTCGTGGCGCAGACGCACGCCCCGGCACTCGCCGAGCCCGCGGAGGTCCACCGGCAGCTCCTCGTCGTCGAAGGGCCCCGAGAGGTCGACGAGGCGGATCGTCACGGGCGCGGGGGCAAAGTCACGAACCACCTCGCTGAACGTGGCGGCGAGCTCGTCTTCGGTCGGCAGGGTCAGCCGGTTGAGGTAGAGGAAGAAGGTGCGCCACAGCCCGACGCCCGTCGTGCCCTGCCGCCGCGCCCAGTCGGCGTCGAGGCGCAGGTCCAGGTTGGCGCGCAGCAGCACCTCGGTGCCGTCGGCGACGCGGAGGGCCTCGTGTTCCGGCGCGGGCGTCCAGCTGCCGGACGTCGGCCTGCCGGTGGCCCTGTTCCGCGGCAGCCCGACGCGGGCCGTGCCCCGGTCGCCGTCGACCTCGACGAGCTGGTCTTCGTGGACGCGGTCGCGCGCCGTGACGACGCCGGTGACCGCAGGGAGCCCGGCGGATCGGCAGAGCACCGCCACGTGCGAGGTGAGCGAGCCCTCCTCGAGCACGACGGCCGCCGCCCCACGGCGGATCAACGTGATCAGATCGCTGATGGTCAGGGCCCTGGCGATGACGACGTCGCCCGAGTCGCACTCCAGGTAGCGGCCCGGAGACTGCCCGACCAGCTCGCCCAGCAGCTCACTGGCGAGCCCCTCGACATCGCGAAACCAGCCGCGGAACTCGGGTCGGGTCAGCTGGGCAAAGCGCGTCTTGAGGTCGGCCAGGGTCTGCTCGAGCGCCCACTCCGCTGCGAGCCCCTCGTCGCTGACCCGCGCCCGCACGCCGCCCATGAAGAGCGGGTCGACCAGCAGCGCGCGGTGGCTCGTGACCAGGGCGCCCGCCAGCTGGGTCGCCTCGGAGGGCGGGGCGAGCGCGAGGTGGGCGTCGGTGTCGTCGAGCCCCTCGACCACGCGCGCCACCGCGGACTCGAGGCGGGCGAGCTCTTCGCTGCGGCGGTCCGAGCGCACGTGACGTCGCGCCACCTTCCTGCGCCGCGATCGCACCACATGGGCCGGACCTACGGCGACGCCGGGAGCGCTCGGGCTCCCCTGCAGCACGGGCTCCGGCAGGGCGCCTGGCTCAGCCACGGGCGCCTCGCCCGTCCCACGACCAGCGTTCGTCGAAGCCCGCCGCCACCAGGGCAGCGAGCGCCGACGCGGCCTCGTCGGCCTCGGGACCGCGCGCGCGGAGCACCAGCTCTGTGCCCTTCACCGCTTCCAACATCAGCAGGGACAAGATGCTCCGGCCGTCGACCTCTTCGCCCCGGCAGCCCACACGTACGCGCGCGTCAAAGCCGCGCGCCAGCTCGACGAAGCGGCCCGCAGGGCGGGCGTGCATGCCCATGGGGTTCACCACGCGCACCCGGCGCTCGACCACCTCCGAGGCCGCAGCGGCGACCTCCGGTGCGCCGGGGTCCGGCGCGCGTTCGCCGCTCACGACGACGGCTCGCCAGGAACGTCGGGCTTGTCGCGGTGGCTCACCCGCACCGCGGCGATGTCGAGCGTGCGCACGTGCGCGGCCACCGCCTCAGACAAGGCGACGGAGCGGTGTTGCCCGCCCGTGCACCCGACCGCCACGGTCACCAGCGCCCGCCCCTCGGCCCGGTGCAAGGGCAGCGCGTGATCGAGCAGGGCCAGGACGTGGTTCAGCCAGCCCCGGCCGCCCGCGTCGTTCATGACGTAGTCGCGCACCGCCGGGTCCAGCCCGGTCCGTGGGCGCAGCTCCGGGACGAAGTGGGGGTTGGCCAGGCAGCGGGCGTCGAAGACATAGTCCGCGTCGCGCACCAGGCCGTGCTTGAAGCCGAAGGAGCGCACCGCCACCGACATCGCCGGAGCGTCGCTGTCGGTGCGGAAGAGCTCGCCGACGCGGGCCTTCAGCTGGTGCACGTTGAGCTCAGACGTGTCGATGACCAGGGCCGTGCGCTCGCGCAGCGCCAGCATGAGGTCACGCTCCCGGTGGATGGCGTCGACGATGGTCCGCCCAGCCAGCACCGGGTGTTTGCGCCGGGTCTCCGCGAAGCGCCGCACGAGCACGTCGTCCGCGCAGTCGACAAAGAGCA
>JAUIAC010000298.1 GCA_030425545.1 bacterium
GCCGCGTCAGCCTTGTCTGACTTCGGATCGCAGGCGGCGAGCGGCAGCGCCACGAGACAGACCAACGTCAGGAGGGTCTTCGCCGAAGGGCGAGCGAGTTGGGCGAGCACGGGACGTTCCTCGGCGTGGCAGGGACCGGAACATGGCGGGAGCGGGCCCAAAGGTGGCGACACCCGCCGCCCGAAGCAAGGGCGCGTCGCAGTTCGGACGCGGCGAAGCGGCCTGGCGGCGCCGACGCGGGCCGGAGTTGAGTCGGCGACGTGGGCGACTACCGTGCACGCCAACCTGCCTACCGGGACCACACATGACTCGCCCCCTGGCCCCGGTGGTCTTCGCGCTGTGCACGCTCCTGATGGTGACGGGTTGCGATGACGACGCTCCTGGCGGCGCGGACGGCGCGGTGCAGGACGCCGCGGCAGACAGCTCGGTGGTCGACGGCGCGCGCTCAGCGGACACCCAACTCGCGGACGGCGACGGCGCAGACACGGCTGCGGCGGACGTGGGCAACGACGTGGCCTTTGGCGTGCTCTGTCCCGGCGGCGCGGGCTGCCCATGCGAGCTCAGCGACCACTGCGACGGCGGCCTCTGCGGCGACTCGCCGGCGGGTCGCGTGTGCTACCCCCGCTGCGCCGACGGCTGTCCTGGCGGCTGGTCCTGCCGGACCTTCACCCGGGGAGGCGCCTCGGTGTCCTACTGTTCGCCGACGTGGGGCCTGCAGTGCCGGCCCTGTGACGGAGCTGACGACTGCCAGGTGCCCGGGCTGCCCACCGCCCACTGCGCGGACTACGGCGCCAAGTGGGGCACGAAGCTCGGCGGCTTCTGCGGTGCGCCCTGTACGGTGGACGGTGACTGCCCAAAGCCGACCGTGTGCGCCAGCGTTGCGACGCGCGGCGGCACGCCGCGCCCGCTCTGCGTCGCGCTGGAGGCGCTCACCCCTGGCGGCGCCCCCTGTGCCTGTAGCGTCGGGGCCACGGGCGCCAAGGCGAGCACGCTCTGCTCGGAGACCAGCGGCGCAGGCGACGCCGCGCTCACCTGCGCCGGCGCGCGCACCTGCGACGCGGCGGGGCTCAGTGGCTGCGTGACCTTGACCGGCGCAGGCGCCCAGTGCACCGAGAAGCAGTGCGAGGGCCTGGCCGACGGTGCCAAGTGTGAGGCAGACGGCGAGGTGTGCTCGCCGGGCGACGCCTGCAAGGACCAGCAGTGCATCGCTGGCGCCTGGGTGTGCCCGTGCGAGGTGGACGCGGACTGCGCCGGCGACGGCGACCTGTGCAACGGCGTGGCCTACTGCGCCACCGAGTCGGACGGCACGCGCGCCTGCAAGCCCAACCCGGCCACGGTGGTCACGTGCGCGACCGGGGCCGACACGCCCTGTCAGAAGAACACCTGCCAACCCAAGCTCGGCGTGTGCAAGCTCACGGCGGCGCCAGCGGGCACCCCCTGCGACGACGGCACCTCGTGCACCACGGGGGACGTGTGCGCAGGCCACACCTGCAAGGCTGGCGTCTGGACCTGCGGCTGCAAGTCCGACGCGGACTGCGCCAAGGCAGACGACGGCGACCTGTGCAACGGCACCTTCTACTGCGACCTGAGCGCGGCCAAGTGCGCGTTCAACCCCGCCACGGTGGTCAGCTGCCCGACGACCTACGACACCGCGTGCGCCAAGAGCACGTGTGACAAGACCACGGGCGCGTGCGCGCTGGCCCACGCCGCGACCGGCACCGCCTGCGACGACGGCAACGCGTGCACCGGGGGCGAGGTCTGTACGGGTGGGGTGTGCGGCGCGCCGCCCTCGGCCAACCAGTGCGCCTGCAAGACGGACGCGGACTGCGCGGGCAAGACCAACGGTGACCTGTGCAAGGGCCCGCTCTACTGCGACCTCGCCCAGGCCAAGTGCGTGCACAACCCCATGTTGGCCGTGGCGTGCGGCGACGCCAGCGGTCCCTGCGCGACCCCGACCTGCGACCCCAAGACGGGCAAGTGCAGCCCGGTCGCGCTGCCCGACGGGGCGACCTGCGACGCGGACGGAAACACCTGCACCCCCGACGACGCTTGCAAGTCCGGCGCCTGCTCCGCGGGCACCAACGTGTGCGTGTGCGCCAAGGACGCCGACTGCGCCGCCAAAGAAGACGGCAACCTGTGCAATGGCACCCTGTACTGCGACGGGGCCACGGGCTCATGCAAGGTCAACCCCACGACCGTGGTCTCCTACCCCACAGCGGGCGACACGGCGTGCCTGCGCAACCGCTGCGCCGCCACCACCGGCGTCTGCGCCATGAGCGCGGCGCCCGAGGGCGCCGGCTGCGACGACGACAACCCCTGCACGGTCAACGACAGCTGCACCAAGGGGACCTGCGTCTCCGGCACCATCATCTGTCAGTGCCAGGGCGACGCGGACTGCGCCAAGCTCGACGACGGAGACCCGTGCAGCGGCACCTTGTTCTGCGACCTGAGCCAGGGCGGGGTGTGCGCCGTCAACCCGAGCTCGGTACCGAAGTGCTCGAGCGACGGCGCGGCCTGCGACGACGGGCTGCTCTGCACGCTGGGCGACCGCTGCGTCGCGGGCGCGTGCAAGCCGCTGGCCGTCCAGGGCTGCGACGACAAGAACCCCTGCACCACCGACGTCTGTGACCCGAAGGTGGGCTGCGTCCACCTACCGACGTCCAAGCAGCCCTGCAATGACGGAGATCCCTGCACGGGCGGCGACGTCTGCGCCGGCGGTAAGTGCTCGCCCGGCAAGGGCGCCCCCTGCGACGACGGCAAGCCGTGCACGACCGACACCTGCGACGCCAAGACGGGCTGCACCAACGCCCCGCTGAAAGAGGGCGCGAGCTGCGACGACGGCGACAGCTGCACCCAAGGGGACAGCTGCAAGGGGGGCACCTGCTCCGCCCACACCAAGGTCGTGCCCTGCGACGACGGCGTGCCGTGCACCAAGCCGGTGTGCAGCGGGACGAGCTGCAGCCACGTGCCCGTGCCAGCGGCCTGCGACGACAAGCTCGGCTGCACCCTGGACCTGTGCCACCCCGTCAGCGGCTGCGTTCACACCGCACAGCCGCTGACCTGCCACGACGGCAAGCCCTGCACACAGGACGTCTGCGACCTGGTCAAGGGGTGCGTCCACTCCGCCATGGCGGCCGGCGCTCCGTGCGTCGCGACGTGCGGGGAGTCGGGCACCTGTGTGGCAGACCAGTGCAAGATCAACGGCGGGACGCCGCTGACCACGGGCGGGTTCAAGCCGACGGACGCCAACGTGACCGCGACGGCCTGTGCCCCGGACAGCTCGGGCGTGATGTTTGCGCTCGCGCACCGGGTCCCCAAGTCCGGGAAGGCCTCGGCCATGTTGCTGAAGATCGCCGCGAGCCACGCGAAGCTCTGGGATGTCACCGTGGCGCCCACCGGCACGGCGACCGGCGCCGGGGTGCCCGCGGATCTGGACCTGGCGCCGGGCGACCCGGTGGCTGCGCTTGTGGGCACCGCCAGCCACGCGGCCGGCAAGACCGGCGACGACGTGTGGTTCGCGCTCCGGGCGACCGAGAACGGCGCCGCCGTGGCCTCTGTGGCGTGGCCCGTGGCCGGCAAGCAGCAGGGCGCGGCCGTGGCCCGTGTCCCTGGGGAGCTGCGGTGGGCCGTGGCGTGGAACGAGCTCGAGGGCGACCTGCGCTGCCGTCTGGCGGTGGTGACGCCAGGCGGCGCGTGGGCAGGCACCCCGGTGGACCTTGGCGCTGGCATGAAGGGGGCCTGCCACGGCCTGACGGCGCTGCCCGAGGGCGAGGTGGTGGTCACGGGTCGGCAGGTGTCCGGCACCGGTCAGCCGCTGTGGGGGCTGCTGGGCGCGTCGACGTTCGGCCCAACGCACCGAGGCAGCTGGACCCTGCCCACGAGCCAGACCAAGGACGCCTGGGCCATGGACGCCGCACGGCTGACGGGCGGGGACCTGGTGATTGGCGGCCTGGTGACCACCTCGGCCGGCAAGCGACGCGCGGCGGTGTGGCGGGTGGACCGTCGCGGCCACACCCAGTGGTCCAAGACGACGTTCATGCCAGGGGACGACAAGCCCGCGCCGGTGGCTCGGGTGATCGCGCTGCCGGACGGCGGCGTGCTCTGGGGCGGCGAGAACGAGCTCGGCGGCGGCACGCAGGTGATGTTGGCCCGCTTCACCGGGGGCGGCGCGTTCGTCGACGAGAACCTGCTCGACAAGAGCGCCGGCGAGGCCCTGGGTGGCCTGGTGTGGACCAAGGGCGGCGGCGTCTTCTCCTTCACCACGCGGGTCTACTTCGGCGAGTACGTGCAGTGGAGCCAACACGCGGTCGACGGCAAGACCGGGTGCGAGGGGACAGGCGTGTGCATGCTGCACAGCCCGACAGAGTGCGACGACGGCAACCCGTGCACGCGGGCGACGTGCGACCCGAAGGCTGGCTGTAAGTTCACGCTCGAGCCCGCCGCGATCCCGTGCGACGACGGGCAGCCGTGCACTGGCGACGGCACGTGTTTGCTGGGGATCTGCAAGCCCGGCCCCTCGCACTGGGGCGTCGACACAGGCCAGGCGGGTGTGCGCTTGGTGGACGCCAGCAGCGACGCGGCCGGCACCTGGCTGCTCAGCCGCTCCACCACCGGGCAGGTCCGGCTGGGCCAGCTCGACGACGGGGCCGGGGCGCTGAGCAAGTGGCCACTGCCGAGCCTGAGCAAGGGCACCGGGCCCGACGCACGCGCCCTGCTCGCGCGCGGCTCGGCGGCCTGGGTCGGCGGCAGCGTACAGGTCGCGGGCAAGGGCACGCAGGGGTGGCTGGCGCGGGTCTACAGTGGCAGCGCGGGCGCCACGCTCCAGAGCGAAGCGCTGCTCGGCGGCACGGCGGTTCGGGTGGTCGACCTGGCGGACGACCACCGGCGGCCGCGCTTCGCTGCGCTGGTTGAGCGCGGTAGCTCCGCCAAGTCGGTCGACACCGTCTCCGTGGACGCCTTCGAGCCGAGCGGCGCGCTGCGCTGGAGCGCCACCCTGGCCTCGAGCGCCAGCGCCCTGCCCCGCGGTGGCAGCCTGGTCGCCGCACGGCAAGGCGGCTACTTCGCGACCTGGCGCGAGAGCCCGTCCGGCGCCGCCCGGCTCGGCTACGTCGACGCGCGCGGCGCGCTGCTGTGGACGCGCACCCTGGGGTCCGCGCCGGCGACGCCTCTGCTGAGCGCGACGCCCGGCCCGCTGTGGCTCACGACGGCAGGCAGCGGCGGCGCGCTCACCACGACCTTGCGGCAAGCCAACGTGGGCGACGGCAAGGCGGCCACCGCCGCCGTTGGGCTCGCGTCGCTGGCGCCCCAGGGTTTTGTGGCGGCTGTGGCCCGCGACGGCGCCGACCTCATCATCGCCTCGACCACCGCCACCCTGGCCAAGGGCGTCGCGGCGCCCACGGGCGCGCTGCGGGTGAGCCGGCTGGCGCGCGACGGCACCCTGTTGGCCAGCGTGCTCACCCAGGTCGCTGTGAGTGACGCCCACCTCGCCCTGGCGCGTGAGCCTGACGGCGACTGGGTGGTCCTTGGCACCACCACGAGCAAGCAGCAGGTCGTCCCCTTCGCCTATCGGCTCGGCGCAGACCTCAGCACCACCTGCGGCGGCGACGGCCTGTGCAAGGGCAAGAAAGCGGCCGACTGCGCCGACAACAAGCCCTGCACGTGGGACGGCTGTGATCCTGGCAAGGGCTGCGTGCACATCGACGTCAGCAAGGCCTGCGACGACGGCGACGCGTGCACCGTGGACACCTGCAACGGCAGCAAGGGCTGCGTGCACAGCCCCACCAACCACGGCAAACCCTGCGCTGGCGGCGCGGGCAGCTGTTTGGAGGGGCGCTGCCGTTGGGGCCTGACGGTCGGCCTGGGCGACGACCACAGCTGCGCGGTGCGCGCGACCGGAGCCGTGGCCTGCTGGGGCGAAGGGGGCCAGGGCGAGGTCGCCCTCGACGGCAAGAAGGTGGCCAAGAGCGCCGTGCCAACGCCGGTGCCCGGGGTGACGGGGCTGGTCGACGTCGACGGCGCCCACACCACCACGGTCGGCCGCCAGGCCAACGGCAGCCTGGTGTTCTGGGGCCAGGATCACAACGGGCTGTCGTCGCTCGGCGGCCTGTGGAAGGCCGGTCAGGCCAACCCCTCGGGCGACTGGGGCGCCAACACGGAGCTCGCGGCCTCTGCCGGCGGCCTGTGCGTGCGGCGCACCAACGGCAGCGTCGCCTGCTCAGGGGACAACAGCCACTGGCAGGCGGACGCTGGTCAGTCCAGCAAGACAACCGTGGGCCGCACCGAGGTGACCCTGCCGACAGGGCGGACCGCGGTGAGCCTGTGCCGCGGGCAGCGCCACGCCTGCGTGGCCCTCGACAACGGCCAGGTCTCCTGTTGGGGCGCCAACGCGCAGGGCCAGGTGAAGCCCGGCGCCGCCGGCACCACCAAGGAGAAGCTGCACACCTTCAGCCTGCCTGTGGGCGACGCGCTCAAGGTCGCGTGCGGCGTGGACAGCACCTGCGCGGCGGCGAGCGGCGGCAAGGCGTGGTGCTGGGGCCGGAACCACGGCCTCACCGACACGCTCAAGGGGGCGAGCTTCGGCGATGCACCAGCGACCATCGCGACCCCGGCCGCGGTGCCAGGGGTCAAGGACGTCGCCGAGCTGGTGGCCTCGCGTTTCGCCTACTGCGCGCGCAGCGATGCCAAGCTGGGGGGTGAGGTCTGGTGCTTTGGCGACAACAGCCAGGGCGGGCTCGGCAGGCTCTCGCCGCTGCGCTCGACCACCCCGCTGAAGGTCGCCCTGCCCGCCCCTGCGGTCGACCTGGCCAGCGCCGCGGGCGCCACCGCAGACCGCTTCTGCGCGGTGCTGATCACCGGCCGGCTGTGGTGTTGGGGCACCGCCAGCGGCGGCGAGCTCGGCGACGACCGCGGGCCCGTGGACGCCGCGCTGCCCTTCGAGGTGCCCGCGAGTCGACTGTAGGCAGCGGCAGCGCCGTCGGCTCACTCCGCCGCCGCGGCCCCCCGCCGCTGGTGCGCAAAGAGCCACCAGCGCCCCTGCCGCTTGAGCAGCTTGAGCTCGTCGGCGTGGCGGCCGAAGACCAGGTCGATCTGCCGCTTGGCCCCACGGACCAGCACGTAGTCGTAGAAGCGCCCCTCGCGTCCCCAGCGGAACAGATGCGGCAGCCACTCCCAGCGCGCGCGAAGGGTCGGCGGGCCGCCCGTGTCGGGGTAGACCACCGGCGACTGGGGCATGTTGGCGAAGGAGAAGTTGGCCATGCC
>JAUIAC010000299.1 GCA_030425545.1 bacterium
GCCAGCATGAGGTCACGCTCCCGGTGGATGGCGTCGACGATGGTCCGCCCAGCCAGCACCGGGTGTTTGCGCCGGGTCTCCGCGAAGCGCCGCACGAGCACGTCGTCCGCGCAGTCGACAAAGAGCAGCTCCACGTGGGCGCCCCGCCCCGAGAGCGCGCGCAGGGCCGCGTCCATGTCGTCGAGGAAGGCCCCCGCTCGCACGTCGATGCCCACGGCCACCGGCTGCGGCTCCGAGCGCTCCTGCATGGCGTCGTGGAGCGCGGGGAGCAGGCGCGCCGGGAGGTTGTCGACACAGAACCAGCCGAGATCCTCGAGCGCCCGGAGGCAGGTCGTTCGGCCCGATCCGCTGATGCCGGTGACGACGAGCCACCGCGCGCCTGTCGCCTCTCCCGCGGCCTCGTGTCCCGTCATCGTCGCCTCGCCGTGCGCCCTTCAGCGTCTCGTAGCACCGAGTATGCGGCCTGCGCGTTGGGGGCTTCAAGCAAGCCGTTGCGCACCGCGGGCGTGCGCACGATCCGCGCGATGCGGGCGAGCAGACGCAGATGCAGCCCGGCCGCCGCGCCGGGCGCCAGCACCCCGAAGACCAGCCGCACGGGCTCGCCGTCCACCGCGTCGAAGTCGATGTCGGCAGCGGTGCGCAAGAGCACGACGCGCGCGTCGGTGACCCCAGCGTCCGACGCGTGGGGAATCGCCACCCCCTCGCCCACGCCCGTGGACGCCACCCGTTCTCGCTGCGCCAGGAGCGCGTGTACGTCCGCGCCGCTGATGTCGCCGCGCGCCAGCGCGTCACCCGCGGCGTGCAGCACGCCGTCTTTGGTGTCGGCGGGCACGTCGAGGTGCACGTCTTGCTCGGCCATGTAGCTGGTCAGCAGCATGAGACCTCTGCGGCACCGGTCGGCGTCGCCGTGGGGGACCCGGCCAGTGGGACGGGGGCTGGGCTCTTCGTCAGGGAGGCGCTCAGGTCCAGGCCACGGAGAGGGGGGCGCCCTGGACGACGTCGGGTCAGAACATCGCGCGTCGGCGCGACGACGAGGCAATGTTCAACGCCTCCCGGTATTTCGCAACCGTCCTCCGGGCGATGTTCATGCGACGTTCGGGCAGCACGCTGCCGAGCTCGTGCTCGTCGATCTCCAGCCGGCTGAGGGTCTTGCCGCGGTCCCACTTGCCCTGCAGCAGCTCGGCGATCTCCTGATCGGAGAGGGGCGCGCGCCCCTGCTCGCGGTCGATCAGCTTCTTGATCGCGTGCTTCACCGCTTCGCTCGCCATGTCGTGGCCCGAGCGCGTCTCGATTCGGCTGTTGAAGAAGTACTTCAACTCGAAGATGCCCTGCGGCGTGTGCACGTACTTCGCCGTGGTCACCCGCGACACCGTCGACTCGTGGAGCCCCACGTCCTCGGCCACCTGTCGCAGCACCAGCGGCCGCAGCGCAGCGACGCCCTGGTCGAGGAAGGGGCGCTGGAACCGCATGATCGACTCGGTGACCTTCTGGATCGTGTTCTGCCGCTGCTGGATGCTGCGGATCATCCACACCGCCTGCCGCATCTTCTCCTGCAGGTAGTCCTTGGCCTCGCGCGCCTCACCGCCCGCCAGCGCGCGCTTGTAGAAGTTGGACACCCGCAGCTTGGGCAGACCGTCGTCGTTGACCACGATGGTGTAGTCGTCGCCGACCTTGTGCACGTAGACGTCGGGCGTGATGTAGCGCGCGCTCTCGCCGCTGTAGCCGCGCCCTGGCCTGGGCTCGAGGGTCTGGAGTTTGGCCAGCAGCTCCTTGACCTGATGCGCCTTGAGCTTGAGATCGCGGAGGATCGGGCCGGTCTTGCGCTCCTCGAGGTGGTGCAGGTGCTTGCTGATGAGCCGCTGCAGCTTCTCGTCGTCCGGGTGCTCCACCAGCGCCTGCGTCAGCAGGCACTCGCGCAGGTCGCGGCTCGCCACGCCGACCGGCTCGCACTTGCGGATGACCGCGAGCACCTCGTGGACCATCTTGACGTCGACCCCGTGCAGCTCGGCGATGGCGCGGGTCGAGTTGCCCGGCACCACGAAGGCCTTCATGCCACGCCCGTCACCCTCTTCGGTCCACTCGGCGACCTCCGCGTCGGTGAGCCACAGCAGCACCAGCGCCGCCCGCTCGTCCACCGTCTCGATGCCGCGCTGCTCGGCCTTCCGTTTCAGCAGCCGCCGCCCCGCGTCCGACCCGCCCCTCAGCTGTAGTCGCGCAGGGCGGAAGTAGCCGTCGTCGTCCAGGTTGCCGATGACCTCGTTGGCGATGTCCAGCCGCTGCTCGTCGAGCCCGGACACCGCGAGCTGGTCGTGCAGCTCCTCCGCCAGGGTCTGGTCCTTGGTCAGCGTCTGGGTCAGCGGCGGCAGCTCGTCGTCCCGTGAGCGGTAGCTCCCGGTCTGCGCGCTGGGACCTCGGGCCAGGTCGGCGAAGTACTCCTGCCAGTCGATCTCGGAGCGCTCGCGCTCGCTGCCTTCGCGGCTGTCGAGGCTGGTCACCTCGCCCTCGCCGCCGGTCACCGTGGAGGACGAGCTCGCGCCGTCGAGCGAGGCCTGCTCCTCGAGCAGCGGGTTCTCGTTCAGCGTCTCGCGGACCTGCTCGACCAGCTCGGCGCGGGAGAGCTGCAACAGCCGGATCGCCTGCTGCAGCTGCTGGGTCATCACCAGCCGCTGCTCGAGTCGCTGTCCGAGATGCAGTCCCTGCTTGAAGTCCATGGTCCCTGCTTGTTGCGACTCGGACGAACCCCGAGTCGGCGCGAAAGTTGGCGAAGATCCTGTTTTGCAAGGTGCAGATTTTACACCGGATGTTCCCAGTGTCTGCAGGATTGGTCCGGCGTTTGCACGGCGACGCATCAGCAGTCTAGCTGCGACCCCAAGACGCGACAAGGGGGCCGGCCTTTCCCCGGCGCACGCCAGCGCGCCCGCCGTCCGCCTTGACAGCGGCGGGGCTGTCACCTTCCTTACCGCGGCTCGCCGCCCACGACGCGAGGTCGACGCTGGTGTCGGCACCCTTCGGGGCGACCCGTCCCTCCCCTTCTTTTCCCGCCCGGCAGTGATGACCGGGGTCAGAGAGCGGCATGTCGAAGCGCGACTTTTACGAGGTTCTGGGTGTCGAGCGGGGCGCGTCCGCCGCCGAGATGAAGAAGGCGTTTCGCAAGCTGGCGCTGAAGTATCACCCGGATCGCAACCCCGACGACGCGGACGCCGAGGAGCGCTTCAAGGAGGCGGCCGAGGCCTACGAGGTGCTCAGCGACGACGACAAGCGCGCGCGCTACGACCGCTTCGGCCACGCGGGCTTGGGCGGCGCTGCCCAGCGGCCCTCCGAGGACATCTTCAGCCACTTCGGGGACATCTTCGGCGACCTCTTCGGCGGCGGTCGTCGCAACCGCAACCGGCCCACGCGGGGCAGCGACCTGCGCTACGATCTTGAGATCACGCTCGAGGAGGCCGTCGCCGGCGCGCGCCACGAGCTGGTGATCCCGCGGGTGCAGTCGTGCGGCACCTGCGAGGGGCGCGGCCTGAAGCCCGGCGCTCAGACCAGCACGTGCGGCCAGTGCAACGGTCGCGGCCAGGTGTCGCGGGCCCAGGGGCCCTTCATGTTCTCCATGACCTGCTCGCGTTGCCAGGGCAGCGGCCAGTCCGTGCGCGAAGAGGACCACTGCGGCGACTGCGGCGGCAGCGGCAAGGAGCGCGTCGAGCGGCGTGTCCAGGTGCGTGTGCCCCCGGGCGTGGACACGGGCACGCGCATGCGGGTCTCGGGTGAGGGCGAGCCGGGCGAGCGCGGCGGCCCCACGGGCGACCTCTACGTCGTGTTGGTGGTCCAGCCCCACGACCGCTTCGAGCGCGACGGTGACGACCTGCACACCGAGGTCACCATCGACGTCGCCACCGCCGCGCTGGGCGGTAAGACCGAGGTGGGCCTCATCGACGGCGGGACGGAGCGGGTCAAGCTGCCTGCGGGCATCCAGCCCGACGAGCGGGTGCGCATCCGCAGCAAGGGCGTGCCCCACCTCAACGGCAGCGGGCGGGGCGACCTCTACGCCCACGTGCGGGTCCAGATCCCGAAGAAGCTGAGCCGAGAGCAGAAGAAGCTCTTCGAGCGGCTCGCCGCGACCGGCATCTCTCCCAGCTGAGCGACGCCCTCCCTCCAAGCTGAGCGACGCGACGGGGCGTTTTACGCATTGACACCCGCCTTCGCTTCCCCATACTAGCGCGCCCCGCGGGCCCTGGCCGCTGGAGCCCAAGCCGTGCCAACACCGGGCGGCAGGGCGAGGCCGGTAACCCCGTCGAAATGGAGAAGAGACAGCCATGAACACCATCGACATCACCCTCCGCAAGCGCTACCTCGGTGGCGCCGGCGTCGCCAAGAAGATCCGTCGTGCGGGCCTCATCCCCGGCGTCCTCTACGGCGTCGGCACCGAGAACCGCATGGTCGCGTGCGACCCGCGCCCCCTCACCAAGGCGCTGAGCAGCGACTTCGGCCGCAACCAGCTGCTCAAGATCAAGGTCGCTGGTGAGGACACCGAGCTGCTCGCGCTCTGCCGCGACGTGCAGATCCACCCCGTGACCCGCCGCATCCAGCATGCGGACTTCTTCAGCATCGACCCCAAGCAGGTGATCCAGCTCAACGTGCCGATCCGCCTGACGGGCCGCTCGGCCGGTCAGAAGATCGGCGGCAAGCTGATCTTCGTGCGTCGCTTCGTCCAGGTGCAGTGCACCGCCGAGACGCTGCCGCCCGCGATCAGCATGGCGCTCGAGCCCTTCAACAAGGGCGACATTGTCGGCGTCGACGACCTGCCCTTCCCCGAGGGTGTGAAGCCGATGTACCGCAAGGCCTTCAAGGTCTTCGAGATCAAGGCCCCGCGCGTCGCCAAGACCGAGGACGAGGACGCGAAGGCCGCCGAGTAGACCTCGCCAGGCTCGGACGCAGGTCCGGTCGACCGCTGGGGCTCCCCGACGTCGACCTGACCTGCGCCCGCCGCCCTGCCTCCGCGTGGGGCCAGGCGGCCCTGAACAACACCGCCCGGCTGCACGCTCTGCGCGAGCGACATGCCCGGACCCACGCGGTCTGCACCTGACAATCGAGAGGAGTCCACGGGCCGCGAGGCCCTGCTCCAACCTCCTGGCCGCCCGTCCCCCCGGGTACGCCTGTTCCCCGAACCGCCTCCCAGAGGCACAGGACCACCGATGGCTGCACGTGCGGACGCCAAGGCGCCCACTCCTGCGATTCAGGCTGTCGTCGGCCTGGGGAACCCCGGCGCGAAGTACGCCGCGACCCGACACAACATCGGGGCGCGAGTCGTCGACGAGCTGGCTCGCCGCCACGCCTTGAGCTGGCAGAGCAAGTTCAAGGGTCGCTGGTGTCGCCTGATGCGCCACACCGGCAACGACGTCGTCCTGCTCGCGCCGGAGACCTTCATGAACCTGAGCGGCCAGAGCGTGCAGCCCATGTGCACGTTCTTCCGCATCGCGCCGCCAGCGGTGCTCGTGGTTCACGACGAGCTCGAGCTGCCCTTCGGACAGCTCAAGCTGAAGGTCGGCGGAGGGCACGGTGGCCACAACGGCCTCCGCTCCATCGGCCAACAGCTGGGGGACCGGAGCTTCGTCCGGCTGCGCGTCGGCATCGGCCGCCCGCAGAAGGGCGACGTGGCCAGCTGGGTGCTCGCGCCCTTCGGCGCCGAGGAGCGCGGTTGGGTCGACCAGCTGGTCGACGCCGCTGCGGACGCGGTGGAGCGCACGCTGAACGACGGCGTCCGCGCCGCCATGGACCCTGTCAACCAAACGCGCGTGGGGTGACCGAGGCAAAGCCCTCGTCCCACGCCGCGGCAGCAGCTCGGTTGAGCTTCCTGCCAAGCGTCGCCTTCTGGCACGCACTCCTCGCCCCGCGACATGGTGTCTCGGGGCGAACGCAGCAATGTCGCTGCGGACCCACGAGGAGAATGTTCACATGATCATGGCTCGTCTGTACGAGACCATCCTCATCGCCAAGCCTGATTTCGATCAGGAGGGCTTCGAGAAGCTGCACAACCGGCTTCTGAAGACCATCGGCGACGAGGGCGGGCTCGAGCTCAAGCTTGTCGACTGGGGGCGCCGCCGTCTGGCCTACCCCATCGACGGGCATCGCAAAGGCAACTACTTCTACTTCGGCTTCATCGCGTCGCCGAGCTGCTTGACGGAGATGCACCGTCAGCTCCGTCTCAGCGCTGAGATCATCCGCTTCCAGTCGGTGACCCTCAGCAGCAGCAAGCCCATCGGCCACTTCGACATCGAGAAGGAGCGTGAGCGCGTCGTCGCGCTCACGCCCGACCCGCAGGACGAAGAGGAGTTCGGTCGCCGTGACCGCCGCCGCGACCGCCGTCGCGACGACGACGACGACGACGACGATCGGGGCGACCGTAGGGACCGCAACGACGACCGTCCGCCGCGCAGCCGCGGTGACGAGGAGGCAGCATGAGGACCGACACCGCACGTCGCCGTCGCTTTGGCCGCCGCAAGGTGTGCCCGTTCTGCGCCGACAAGTCGCTGTACATCGACTACAAGACCCCGAGCATGCTCAAGCGCTTCATCAGTGAGCGTGGCCGCATCGTCCCGCGCCGGATCTCCGGCGTGTGCGCTCAGCACCAGCGCCAGCTGCAGATGGCCGTGAAGCGCGCCCGCATGGTCGCGTTGATGCCGTACTCCACCACAGGCATCGATTGAGGAGGCTGTCATGAAGGTCATTCTTCGCGAGAAGGTGCCGAATCTCGGCAACATCGGCGACGTGGTCAACGTCGCTGACGGCTACGGCCGGAACTACCTGTTGCCGCGCAAGCTGGCTCTGCTGGCCAACGAGCGCAACGTCAAGCAGCTGGATCACCAGCAGCGCATGATGGCGAAGCGCCTCGCCATGGCGAAGGCCGAGGCCATGACGATCGCAGATCGTCTCAAGGGCCAGCGTCTCAACGTCAAGAAGCACTCGGGGGAGGAAGGCAAGCTCTTCGGCTCCGTCACCCCGCGGGAGATCGTCGACCTGCTCGCCGATCGCGGCTTCGAAGTGGATCGCCGCGACCTCGATCTGAAGGAGCCGATCAAGTCGGTCGGCACCTTCGAGGTCACGTGCGCGCTCCACGCCGACGTGAAGACCGTGTTCTATGTCATCGTCGAGGGCCTCGCGCCCGAGCCCGAGCCGGAAGATCCCGCGCTCGCCAACGCTCAGGACGACGACATCGAGTACATCGAGGGCTACGACATCTTGGCGTAGGCTTGGAAGCTCAACGGCA
>JAUIAC010000300.1 GCA_030425545.1 bacterium
ACCGTCGGCACGGTGGCCACCATCGCGCGCGCCCACGGCGGCGGCGACCGGGAGCGGGTGGCGCACGTGTTGGCTCAGAGCTCGCAACTCACGGCGCTGCTCGGCATCGCGGTCGGGCTCATCGGGCAGGTGGCGGCGGGCCCCTTTGTCACCGTCATGGGCGGCTCGGACGAGGTGCGCGACATCGCGGTCAGCTACCTGCGCCCCATGCTCGGCGCCACAGCGCTGCCCTACCTCTCGGTGCTCTACGCCGCCGCCTGTCGCGGCGTGGGCAACACCCGGCTGCCCTTCCTGGTGGCGCTGGTCATCAACGGGCTCAACGCGCTCTTCAACTACGGTCTGATCCTCGGCAACTTCGGCCTCCCGGCCATGGGTCTCGAGGGGGCCGCCTGGGGCACGGTCTGCGCCTACGGGGTCGGCGACGTGCTGATGATGGGCCTGCTCTTTCGCGGCGCCGTCGCCGGTCTCCCGCTCCGCCTGCGCTTCGAGGCGCCGGATTTCTCCCTGGCGCGCGATCTCTATCGCATCGGCTGGCCGGCGGCGACGGACATGGTCGTGCTCAACGCCGCGTTTCTCTCCATCGTCGGCATGTTGGGGCGCATCGACGAGGTCGCGGTGGCCGCTCACGGCATCGGCCTCCGGGTGCAAGCGCTGGCCTTTGTCCCCGGCATGAGCGTCTCCCAGGCGACGGGCGCGCTGGTGGGGCAGGCGCTGGGCGCAGGGGATGTCGAGCGCGCCCGAGGTGTGCTGCGGGCCTCCGTCCGTCTGTGCATGGGCATCATGACCACCCTGGGCGTGCTCATCATCGCGGCCGGGCCCCAGATCCTCGGCGTGTTCGACGTCTCCCCTGCGTCCACGCTCGGCGGGTTCTCGCTCGACTGGATGAACCTGCTCGGATACGGCATGCCGCTCGTGGGCTTCTACATCGCCTACGTGGGCCTGCTGCAGGGGGCTGGCGCGACCATGGAGAGCCTCCGGATCAACCTGCTGACCACCTTCGCTTTCCAGATCCCCATGTCCTGGTTCCTCGGCTTCCCCATGGAGCTCGGCGCGTGGGGCGTGTGGGCCGGCTTCCCCCTGGGCTTCCTGATCAAGGTCGTCTTGGGCCACCGGGCCTATCGCCGCGGCGCCTGGGCGATCACCGGGGCGCGTGGACGACGATGACGGTCTCCCCTGCCGGCCCGCTGCCGCCTCAGGACCCCAGAGACGCCCAGGTCGCGCTCTTTCAGCGCTACCCCTCGCTCGTCGACGTGCTCCCGTGGGCGCCGCTGGGCGTGTACCCCACCGCTGTGGAAGCGCTGCCGCTGACACCCACGGCGCGCTCCCCGCGCCCGACCGCTGAGCTGTGGATCAAGCGCGAAGACCAGTCCGCCCCGGCCTATGGCGGCAACAAGGTGCGCACCATCGAAGGGCACGTGGGGCGCGCGCTGCATCGCGGGCAGCGGGAGCTCTGGGCCTCCGGCGCCTTCGGGTCGAACCACGCCTTGTGTACCGCCTTGAACGCTCCGCGGGTCGGCCTCTCTGTGGGGGTCGCGCTCTTCCCACAGCCGGTCACGGCGGCGGCGCAGCGCAACCTGCGGGCGACGCTCTCGACCGGCGTCCGTGTGGCGCCGATGCCGTCCACCCTGCTGCTGCCGTGGGTGCTCGGCCGGCTCTTCGCGCGGCGGGGCGCGGCCGTGATGACCCCCGGAGGCGCGATCCCCATCGGGTGCTTGGGCCACGTCAGCGGAGGGCTCGAGCTCGCGGGTCAGATCGCCGCCGGAACCTGCCCTGAGATGCGCCACGTGGTGCTCGCGGTGGGCTCCACCTGTACCAGCGCGGGCCTGCTCCTGGGCGTGCAGCTCGCCGCTGCGCTCGGCATCGGCCCGGCGACGCCGCCGACCGTTCACGCGGTGCGCATCGGTCCGTGGCCCTTCACCTCCAAGAGCGCGATCCTCTGGCTTGCGCGCCGAACGCTGCGGACGTTGGAGGGCCTGCTCGGCCGCGCGCTGCCGGTCGACGTCCGTCGGCTGGGAGGGGGGCTGCGCGTCCACGGCGACTTCATCGGCCGCGGCTACGGCTTCCCCACCGCGGCCGGCGACGCGGCCACTCGGGCGTTCGCGGCGGTGGGCGGGCCGGCGCTCGATCCCGTCTACACCGCCAAGAGCGCCGCCGCGCTGCTCGCGCTCGCCGGTGGCTCCCTCGAGGGTCCGGTCGTCTACTGGGCGACCAAGAGCACGCGGCCGCTCCCGCCCACGGACCCCGCCCATCTCGCCCGGGCGACGCCGCAGATGCAGCGCTGGCTGGCGCGTCCGGCCTTGCCCTCGGCCTGACCTGCGCGCGCGGCCCGCGGCCCCGTCGCCACCGCGCCACGGGAGACGAGACGCGGCGCGGTGGGACCGTGTAGCGTGCGGGTCGCGTGCGTCCCGGCGCCGCAAGACGCGACGCCCACGTCCGCGCGGCGTCACCCACCCGGAGGCCATCGTGCATCGCATCGCTCCCGTCCCACCCGCCTCGCCCCTGGTGTGCCTGGTCGCCTGCCTGGTGATCGCCCCGGCCTGCTCCAAGCCGCAGCCGAGCTCTGGCTCGCCGACAGCGTCCCCGGTCCAGGGCAGCGCAGGACCCGCGTCGCCCGGCCACGGGGCGGCCAAGCCCCCGGCGATTGGAGCGCCCGCCGCTGGAGCGCCCGCCGCTGGCGTGCCCGCCGCCTCGGGTCAGCCGAAGCCGCCCGCCAAGGCCCCAGGTGACGTCGCGGCCGCCCAGCCCCAGCCTGCGACCCCGGCCGCCACGGTCTCGCTCACCGCCCCCACAGACGCCGCCTCGCTGGCGACCTGGGCCGCGGCCAAGGGCTGCCCGTGGGCCGCGGTCGACGGCAGCGAGGTGCTCTGCTGGTGGCAGCACAAGGTGGGCGACACCCTGCAGGTCGCCCTGGAGCTCCGTCGCGCCCCAGGCCTGCTGAAGACCCGGTGGCTCGTCTACGAGGGCCCCGCCACGTTCGCCGCCTCAGGTCTCCGCGCGGCCGCGATCCGGTCGGCGCGCGCCTGGCAGTCCGACCACAGGGCGATCGTCGGCCAGGACGTGCGCTCGCCCGTGCAGATCACCCACAACCAGTTCACCCTCATGTGGGGCACCACGCGCTGGCGCATGCCGCTGCGCAAGCCGCCAGCGCTCGCCCCCACCCCCAAGCTCGCTCGCCGTGAGTCGCTGTGCTGCCGCTGGGCGCCAGAGGACGCCACCCACTACGCCAAGGCCGGGCTGGTCGCCGTGCGGCTCCGGCTCGGCTGCACCTGGCGGACAGCGCCCAACGGCCCCCAGGACGTCTGCGCCGATCCCGCCTACGCGCCCGGCGCGCCGGTGCCTCCGACCTACACCCTGCACTTCGTTCCGGTGGGCGCTGAGACCACGGTGCGCGCCGCGGGCCCCGCCGGCGCCGCCCACTGAGCCCCGCCGCGCCACGGCGCCTCTCCCGATCGCGGTGCCCGCCGCCGCGGCGCATTGACAGGACCCCCGTCGCGGCGCTTTGCTCCACGGGCGTCTGCACCCCTCTCTGCAGCGCCGCCTGGGGACCTCAAGGCGAGGTCCGCTCCGCGCGCGCTGCCCACGTTCGTCGCCACCAGGCGCGATCGGAGGCTCTCCATGGGCATGTCCACCCGCCGCAAGCTCGCCATCGCCACCTGGAGCGCCCCGCGTGAAGGCAACATCTACGGCAAGTTGGAGCTGGACGCGTCCAAGGTGCTCGCGTACATCGACCGCGTGCGTGAAGAGACCGGGGTCAAGGTCTCGCTCACCCACGTGGTCGGCCGCGCCGTGGCCCTGGCGCTCCACAAGGCGCCCGGGCTCAACGGCCGCATCGTGTTTGGCGCCTTCAAGCCCTTTCCGTCCGTGAACGTCACCTACCTGGTGGCCTTGGAAGAGGGCGCCGATCTGGCCAAGGCGACCATCGAAGACGCCGACGAGAAGGGGGTCACCGCCATCGCCAGGGAGCTGCGCGAGCTGGCGCTGCGCCTGCGCAAGGGCGAGGACGACGACTTCAACAAGAGCAAGGGCCTGCTGCGCGCCCTGCCGACCTGGTTGATCCGCCCCCTCCTGACGGTCACCGGGTGGCTCGCGAGCGCCGTGGGCATGTCGATTCCTGCGCTCGGGGTCAAGCCCTTTCCCTTTGGATCTTGCGTGGTCACATCGGTCGGCATGCTCGGGCTCGACGAGGGCTTCGCGCCCCCGACCCCCTTCGCTCGCGTGCCCCTGTGGGTGCTGGTCGGAGCCCTGCGCGACCGGCCCGTGGCGGAGGACGGCGAGGTGGTGATTCGGCCCATGGTGACGCTGACCGCGACCATCGACCATCGCTTCATCGACGGCTTTCAGGGCGGCATCCTGGCGAAGGAGATGCGGCGGGTCTTCGCGGAGCCCGAGCTGCTGGACGGAAGCGCCGAGGCGTGACCCACAGCGGCCGTAGACCCGGGCTGAGCACGGGCGCGCCGCCGCGTGAGGGGGCGCCGCGACCGCCGCACAAAGCAGGTCTTGAAGCGGGCGCTCGCGGCCCTTTCTTGGGGGCCACCGCGGGAGCAGCCCGCCAGCCCGGAGGCCCCATGTCGCTCAAGCACGTTCACCTCAAAGACGTCATGTCGCCTGTCGCGATCACCGTCGATGCCAAGGCGCCGCTCGCCGACGCGCAGGAGCTCATGACACGTCATGGCATCCGCCACCTGCCCGTGCTCGACGGGGAGACGCTCGCGGGGGTCCTGAGTGACCGCGACCTGCACGCGGCGCTCTCGTTCAAGGGGGCGAGCGTGTCCAACACCCACGCCGGTCAGGTGTGCGCGCGCGACATCTACGTCACCCATCCCGGCTCCGACCTGCGCATGGTCGCCGCAGAGATGGCCGAGAAGCGCTACGGTTCGGCCGTGGTGACCGAGGCCGACAAGGTGGTCGGCATCTTCACCACGACCGACGCCTGTCGCGTGCTGGGTCAGCTGCTCAGCCCGGGCTTCGACACGCACTGAGGGCGGCCGTCCTCGAGCCTGCGCCCCCGCCCGCCGCACGGCTGGCGGGGGCGCTGCGCTTGCGTGGGAGGCCGCTCCTGGGGACCACGGCCCGCGGACCCGGACGTCGCGTCCGAGGCAGGCCACGCGACATCGGCGAAAAGTGCCCGCCACGGCGGTCGCAGACGTGCCTGTGAGGACCCGCCGGGCCCCAGTTGACGCGTGCGCCGCCCCTTGCCAGCATCGCCGCGCTGTCTCAGGGACGTGCGGCGCGGTGGCGCCTGAGTGTGCGCCCGCCCCAATCCCGCTGGAGGATCCCGCATGTCAACGCCGAAGTTCTGCTCACAGTGTGGCTCGCCCCTGACCGAAGGCGCCAAGTTCTGCGCCTCCTGTGGCAACCCGACCGCGGCGTCGGCTGCCCCGGCGGCGCCCGCCGAGGAGAGCCCCGCTCCGAGCGAGGAGCCCAGCAACGAGAAGAAGGCCGGCGCCCCCGACGCGCCGGATCTGAGCGCGCCCGCGCCAGAGAAAGCCAAGCCCGCCGAGAAGAAGGCGGACAAGCCCGCTGAGAAGAAGGCCGACGAGGGCAAGAAGTCTGCTTACGTCGACCCCGTGGCCGCGCTGCTCGCGGGCGGCGACGACGACGACGACGACGACCTGTCCGACCACCTCGACCTCCCGGACGGGGACGTGGGCGGCGGCAAGAAGGCGCCTCCCGTGGGCCTCATCGCGCTGATCGGCTTCGTCGCGGTCATCGGCGGTGGCGGCGCCTTCATCGCGGCGGACGACGAGCTCAACTCCCGCTTCCGCTGCAACATCCTGGGCGAGAAGTCGGCCTGCGTGACCGAAGAAGACCGCCTCTGGGAGATCGAGCAGCAGGAGAAGAAGGAAGAGATGGAGCTGATGACCCACCACTACGGCGGGTTCGACCTCAGCTTCACGCCGGAGTCCGACGCGTCGTTCACCCTCGTGCAGAAGCGCTACGAGGAGGCCCGCGGAGACTTCGTCAAGCGCATCCGCGAAGGGGCCACCGACAAGCGGACCTTCAAGGAGAAGAAGGTCGGCGTGTACTCCACCGGCAAGAGCGTCGAGGGCGTCATCAAGGGCCGCATCAAGTTCAGCGCCAACGCCCCGAGCGACGTCACGTTCAAGCCCGAGCAGGGCAAGGCGCTGGTGCTGCCGCTGAGCCTGTCGGAGCTGCCGCTGCTCGAGCGGGAGCAGGTCGACGGCAACGGCAAGCGCTTGAACGCCGACGACATCGAGAAGCTGGAGAAGGAGCGCGACGCCAAGGGCGCAGACGCGAAGAAGGATCCCCGCTACCGGGTCAAGACGCAGGCCCTGTCCACGTGGGTCTACGAGATCCACATCTCGGCGAAGGGCTACAAGCCGCGCTCGGTCGTGTTCTTCGAGCCGCCGCTGCCGCCCGACATCAACCGCAAGAAGATGGAGGAGGAGGACAAGGTCACCTTCCGCCCCTTCAAGCGTCACCCCGACGGCAAGTTCGTCATCGAGAACGCCACCTTCGATCTCCTGCCGGAGCCGCGCACCCTGTGGACCCGCTACATCCAGGCGCAGAAGGAGATCTTCTGCCTGCAGAAGACCAAGGAGTACCAGGCGCGCGACGAGCAGGGGAAGAAGGACGCCGAGGCCCTCCTGTGGGAGCAGAAGGCCTTCACCAAGGTGCTCCTCGAGATCGCCCATCAGAACGACGAGGATCCCGAGTGGATCAAGTACAAGGAAGAGCAGTTCAAGGACTACAAGTGCCCCGAGCTGGTCGCGCCCTGAGCCCCTCGATGTCCTGCTGAGACCCCGCGGCGCGCGCCCGAGTCGACCCCTGGTCACTTGGGCGCGCGCTGCCCTTTTGGCCCGCCCCCCTTTGGGCTCGCCCACGGCACCTCGACACCCCGCGCACGCAAGGATTCCTTGTGACTCCCGGCATGTGCGTTAGCCTCGGGCCGCCATGCGCAGGCTCACCCCCACCATCTGCTGCTTGATCGGTCTGAGCGTCGCGACGCCAGCCGCCTGGGCTGAAGACGACGTCTGCCCTCCGGGTGACGTCGCCGTGGTGCCCGTGGACCCGCCGGGCGCGGCGACCTACGTGTTGCGGCCGCTGACCGACGACGAGCCGGGGCTCAAGCCCCTCGTGCGTGCTCTGGCGCGTGATCCCAAGCGCGGCGACGCCGGCGCGGCGGCCCGGAAGACCCTGGCCGCAGCCAAGAGCACGGTGCGGGGCCGCACGTTGGCCCGCTACGTGCT
>JAUIAC010000301.1 GCA_030425545.1 bacterium
GCGGACGCGGCCTGCGCCTCCAGCGGGTCGACCTGGAAGTCGGGGAAGACCTTGGTCACGTCCGGCGCCGCCGGCGAGCTCTTCAGCCCGTACTTCTGCAGCGGCACGCTGGCGCTGTCGGCGTAGAGGGTCAGCTTGGTGATCAGGTCGGCCTGCTCGAGGGCCTGCTGCCGCGCGCCGCGCAGCGATCGCCAGTGCTGTAGCCGCTTGGCGTCGCCGAAGACCTCGCTGAAGCGCGACGCCGGCTCCAGCTTGTCGGCGCGCAGCTTGCGGGCGGCCTGCACCAGGGCGCGGCTGGGGGCGTGCGGCACACCCGCGACCCCGTCCAGCGAGAAGGGGTAGAGCCGCGGGTCCGGCACCACCTCGCCCACCGCCCAGCTCGGCACGCTGTCGTCCTTGCCGCGCTTGGTGTAGCCGCTGCCCTGCATCATCATCACGTTGGGCAGCGGGTAGCCGGCGCCGTAGTGGGTCGCCACGGCCTCCTGCAGCGTGCGGCCGCTCCAGGCCTCGTTGCCGGTCACCGAGCGGTTCTGGGCGATGAAGTGGTTGACGCTGGTGCGCGACCAGGTGCTCACCATCATGTCGGCGGCGTGCTTCTTGACGAAGTCCGACTGGTTGGCCTGAAAGCCCATGGGGATCGGCCCCAGCGACTTGATCTTCTGGTCCACGGCGCGAAAGGGCGTGCCCGCCACCTGCTTCACCGCGTCGTCGGCGAAGACGTTGAGCGTCGCCGCGTCGGGGCACTCGCTCGCCGCCACCGCCAGGGGACCGTCGACCTGCGACGCGCCGCCCGCCGCGCAGAGCACGATGAGGAAGTGCGGGTCCTTCTCCTTGTCGCGGGCGCGCCCCTCGGCGAGCACCCGCTGGGCGAAGGGCAGCTGCGCGGCGAGCAGGCCGGCGCCGGCGAGGCCGGTGGTGCCGAGCCACTGCCGTCTGGTGAGGGTGCGCGGGCCCCCCTTGGCGGGGGCGGAACGGGGCAGGCGCGGGTCGCGGGTCATGGGCAGCCTCGGGATGTGCGGCGGGCGGGAGAGCGCTCTCGGGCGCGCGCTCTCGGGGGTCGGCTAGTAGAAGAGCGCCTCTTCGGAGGTCGCGACGGCGAAGCACGCCAGCGTGGCGTAGTCGCGGGCGAGGGTGGCGCTGTCGGCGCCCTTGGCGGCCGCGGCCTTGGCGGTGTCCCAGAAGGCCACCAGGGCCGCGGTCTCGTCGACGTTGGCGTCGCGCCGCAGCAGCTGGTCGTAGAGCCGGTTGGCGGTGACCTTGAGCGCGGCCTCGCGGGTGGCGTCGGTGGCCGCCGCCAGGTCGCCGAAGAGGAAGGCCGACTCCGGCGTGTCGAAGTCGAGCTTGGCCCGCTGACCGCAGGCCGCGAGCGCCACCCGGTCCACGGCGATGGGCGTCGTCACGCTGGCCTGGTCGAGCGGCTCGCGCACGCCCAGCTCGTAGGGCTCCACGCCGCCCAGGGCGACGTTGTGCACGAAGTCGACGCAGTCGAACTTGCCGAGCTCCTTGCACAGCTCGCCGCGGGGCAGGTTGAGCGCCGTGGCCAGGTCGGTGGCCATGCGGCGGCCGCCCTTGAAGCGCACGCGCGGCCGGTTGGACCGCACCATCTCGCGCGAGGGCTCCTTGGCGGGGCCGGTGTCGACCTCAGCCCCAGCGTCTTTGTCGGTGTCGCTGTCCTTGTCGTCGCCGCAGCCGGTGGCGAAGACCACCACGCCGACCAGCGCGGCGGCGCGCAGCCAGCCCGCCACGACGCGGCGGCGCATCGCCGGCTCGCGCGCGCTGACGCCAGAGAAGAGGGGCCGACGACGCGACCTGGGTTGGCTATGGAACACCGTAGGCCTCCGTGCGCACCAAGGCCTTCAACATGGCCTCCACGCTGTACTTGTGCGTGGTCTTGAAGTCCTGCCAGAGCTGGTTGAACTCGCCCATCTCCGACGGGCGCGGCGGCTCGCCGATGAGCAGCTGCCAGTAGTCGAGCACCAGCTTGCGCGCGAAGGCGTCGCTGTTGGCCGCCACCTTGCCCCACGCCACCAGGTCCTTGACCTTCTGCCCGAGCAGCACGCCCTCTTCGGGGGTCTCGGTGACCTTGGGCCCGTCGGTCTTGACGAAGCGCTCGAGCCGGCTGGGGTTGTAGCTGTAGGGCAGGTACTTGCCCGGCCCGAAGCCGACGCTGCCGCCCACGCCGCCGCCGATGCCCTCGTAGCGCGAGAAGGGGTAGGTCAACGGGTCGAGCGTGGCGTGACAGCTGGCGCACTCGGGGCGCTTGACGTCCTTGGCGTCCCAGTCGAGGGGCTCGCCGGCGACCGAGTGCAGGCCCTCCATGCGGGCGATGTCGAGGCCGAGGTAGGCGCGGTAGGCCTGGGCTGCGGCGGTGCGCGGCACGGCGGTGAACATGACGTACTGCATCAGGAACCAGCGCGCGGTGATCATGCCGGCCCGGTAGGAGAAGTCGACCAGCTGGGCCTTGCCGAAGCCGCGCTTCTGGTAGTCCTCGATGGGGTTGCGCTTGACCACGGTGAGCTTGAGCGAGCCCGCCGTCTTCTTGGTGCCGTCGCCGCGCTCGACGAAGTAGTCGGCGGTGAGCAGGTCGCGGGCGTCGTGGCCGTCGATCTGGGTCCAGACGAAGAGGTTGTAGTCGTCGAGGTAGTCGGCCAGTGGGATCGGGCCGGCGTCGTCCCCCGACTTCACGGAGGCGATGGGCTCGATGCGGGTGTTGGCCAGGTTCCACAGCACGCCGTCGGGCCCCTGCCACCACTCGCTGTCGAAGCAGGAGTCGAGCAGGGCGGCCAGGGCGGCCTCGCGGTTGTCGCTGGCGGCGTAGCTGGCGATCTCGGCGCGGGTGGCCGAGCGGCCGCAGAAGTCGAGGGTGGCCTTCTTGAAGGCGTAGACCGCGTCGTAGCCGCAGACGTTGTAGCCCCAGACCTGGTCGGTGTCGCCGAAGCGCTTGACCGCGCGCTCCTGCACGGCGTCGCACACGGGGTAGGTCGGGCGGCTGTCGGGGTCGTGGGGCAGGCTGCCCGCGGCGAGCTCCTCGACGTTGCTGACCCCGTCCTGGTCGCTGTCGGCCTCGTCGACGGCGTGCAGGGCCTCGGGCAGGCGCAGCAGGAAGACCTCCTTGCTCAGGGGCCGCTCGACGCCCGGGGCGAGCTTGGCGGCGACCGCGGCGCCGTAGCTGTTCCGGTTGGGCGGCGTGGTGTGACAGGTGCCGCAGGGAGCCGGGGCGCCCGCGCAGGCCGGCGCGTCCGGGTAGGTGCGGCAGAACTCCACCGGCGCCTCGGGGATCGCCCAGGCGGCGGGCGTGAGCGGCGGCAGGCCGGTGGCGAGCGTCGCCAGGGTCAGCAGCGTCAGCGTCTGGGCCGCTGCGAGGCCGGAGATCCGGGGGCGTCGCAGGCCTGACGGTCGCCGCCGCGGCGGTGAGGAGGGGTGGCGCATGGGGATCCTTCGCGTGTTCGCTTGCGGTGAGCCTGGCGGCGGGCTGCCTCGAGAGACCCGCGCCGCACCCCATGTGGATACCGCCTGCGGAGGCGTTTGCAAGGCCCACGATGTGAAGCGTGGTGTGCAGGCCTGCAGCGGCGCCCGACCGACGCCGCTCCGCCGCGCGGCCTCTCGAGCCTCGCGCTGGCCCGCTCGACCACCCTTGAAGCGGGCGGCGCGATCGACCATGCTGCCGTCGAACGAACGCGATGATCCTGTGTGTTGCGGCCCTGTTCCGGCGGCGTTGCGCGTCCTGGCGCTGGAGCCACGCGCGGCGTCGGCGTGACCGTCGACCCGCACGACACGGGATCGTCCACGCACGCGGGCCGCCCACGAGGAGGGCCGCCCATGAAGAGGGGGCTGGCATGAAGAGGGAGCACCGAGCGAGGTCAGGGGGGCGCCGAGGCGAGCGCGTGTGGCGCCACCGGACGCTGACGCGCCTCCGCAACGCGCTGCTGATCGCCAGCTTGGCGACGCTGGGCGCGGCCTGTGCCGAGCTGGGCCCCGAGGGCAAGGAGCCCCGCGCGTCCGCGTGCTGCGACTGCATCGTCGACAACGGCTGCACCACCTGGTCGCGGGCCGAGTGCGGTCAGTGGATCCACGGCACGCGGAGCGGCGTGGTGGTGTCCTTCGACTGCCTGGACGAGCATGGTTGCTGGCCGGCGTGCAACAAAGAGGGCGTGCAGCGCGGCGGCTGACCCCCTACAGGCACACCCCCATCACAGGCACACCCCCTTCGCGCAGCCCTTGCTGCAGGGGAGCTGGGTGTGCGCGCAGGCGCTCGCCGGGCCGCTGCCGCGCACGCAGGCGTCGACGGTGCAGGGGTCTTTGTCGTCGCAGGTCGAGACCGCGACACCCCAGACCACCCCACGTCGCGGCCGCGCCGCTGCGCTGGGCATTCGTCGCTGACTTGTGCCAGCCTCCGCGTCGCCTCACCCCGACCGGAGCTCCCCGTGCCCGCACCCGCCCGCCCTCGACCCCTGCGACTGCTCGCCGCGCTGCCGCTCGCGGCGCTGGTCGCCAGCCTGCTGACCGTGGCCAGCCCCGCCGCCGCGCTCCCCGACGGGCTCGACCTCGACGACGCCCTGACCCTGCAGGCCAAGTCCGGCGCCACCGTCGACTTCCTCGGCGCCCGCCTGCCCGCCGAGGCCGTCGCCGGCAAGCCGCTGCCGCTCCAGCTCTTCTTCAAGGCCACCGGCCCGCTGCCGCCCACGTCGTGGGTCTTCGTCCACGTCGAGTCCACCTCGTCGCGCTGCCGCGTGGTGCTCGACCGTCAGGTCACCCAGCCCGGCGCCGACGGGCTGCTCACGCACACCCTCGAGGTCACCGTGCCCACCACGGCGCAGTGCGGCCCGCAGCGCCTGGAGGTCCGCGCTGGCCTCTACGAGCGCGGCACCGGCCGTCGCTTCACCTTGCGCCACGCCGTCAACGCCGACGACCGGGTCCACGCGGCCTACCTGCACCTCGTCACTGACACGCCCGACAGCGAGCCGCGCACGCTGACCCCCTCCGACATGCGCATGCAGCGCTGGATCGCGGCCGCGACGCCGTGGCGCACCTGGGGGCTGGGCCTGCTCTTCGCCCTGATCCTCGGGCTCGTCGGGCGCTTCACGCTCGGCGCCAAGCTGCCGCCGGTGCCGAGCGCGGCGCTGACCGGCTGGCTGGGGCGCGTGCCGCTGCTGCTGCTCGGCGGCCTCTCGGTGCTCTCGATCATCGTCGCTATCGATTTTGTCAAAGACGACGCCTACATCTCCTTCCGCTACGCGCACAACGTGGTGGTGGGCCAGGGCCTGGTGTTCAACGCCCACGACAAGCTCGAGGGCATCACCAACTTCCTGTGGACCGTGGTGCTGGTGCCTTTCGAGGCGCTGGGGCTCGACCTCTTTCAGGTCACCGAGGTGCTGGGGTCGGCGCTGATCTTGTGGCTGCTGTGGAGCATGACCCGGCTCTCGGGCGCGCTGGGCGGCGAGGACAAGACCCTCAGCAACCTGTGGGCGGCGCTGGTCATCGCGTCGAGCTCGAGCGTGAGCCTGTGGACCACCAGCGGCATGGAGCAGCCGCTAGCCATGGCCTTGCCGGTGGCGGGGACCTGGTGGCTGTGGCGCTCCTGGCGGCGGCCCGACGACGCGGACGCGCAGCGCGACGCCCTGGTGGCGGGTGTGCTGGTGGGCCTCGGCTGCATGACCCGACCGGACATCCACCTCATGGGCGTGCTGTTGGCCGTGCCGCTCCTGGTGCGCGCGCTGCGGACCCGGCGGCTCGACCCGGTGCTGCTGCGCTTCGCCGCGGGCGGGCTGCTGGTCACGGTGCCGGGGCACGGCTTTCGCTACCTCTACTACGGCGCGCTGATGCCCAACACCTTCTACGTCAAGACCGGCGGCGGCTGGCTGGTGTGGCTCAAGGGCCTGCAGGCGCTCCGCGAGATGTGGGGTTTCAATGCTATCGGTGCCCTGGCGCTGCTGGCTCCTTTCGCCTTCCTGCGGCGCCGCTTTCTGGCGGAGAAGCTGACCCTGGGGCTGATCTCCGTGGGCTACATGCTCTACCTGGTCAAGGTCGGCCGCGACGAGATGCACTGGCACCGGCTCTACCTGCCGGCGCTGCCCTTCCTGGCCTGGCTGGCTGGCCTCGGGCTGGCCGCGCTCTGCGACGCCGTCGCGGCCTTGATCCGGCGGCCCTGGGGGCGTCCGGCGGCCTACGCGCTGGGCTGGGCTGCGGTGGCGGCGCTGGTGGTCACGAGCTTTCAGTTCACGTGGCGGCACCAGCACGGGCTCAACGGCCGCGGCGACCTCTCGGGCAACTACCACCCGGACATGGGCAAGTTCGTCACGCGGCACGCCCGCCCTGGCGCGCTGGTGGCCTTTCAGGACATGGGCTCGACGCCCTACCACGCGCCGGACCTCGACTTCTTCGACTTCATCGGCCTCACCGACCGGGTGGTCGCGCGCACGCGGCACCGCTACGGCCTGCACGCCTTCCTGGAGACCTCGGCGCAGCGCTACCAGGGCGAGTACGACAAGGAGATGCGGGCCTACTTCCACACCCAGCGGCCGGAGTGGGTCATCTTGACCAGCTACGTGCACGGCGGCGCGCACATGGACGCGGTGGCCAAGCGCTTCGAGAAGGTGCCGACCCCGGAGAGCCTGGGCTACGTGGTGGGCAGCAACCGCTACCAGTTCGGCGTCTACAACAGCGAGTTCAAGCGCAAGTACACGCACGTGCGCACCTGGCCGCGCTCGCGGAGCTACTACCTGAGCCTCTTTTATCTCAAGGACCTGTGGCAGCAGGTGCCGCGCGAGGTGGTCTTCGACAAGGCGCCCGCCGACGTGCACGGGGTCAAGGCCACCTGGGACCGGGGCGTGGAGCTCATCGGCTCCGACCTGCCGGCCGACGTGACCGCCAAGCAGGAGTTCTACCTGACCCTGTGGCTCGACGTGGCTGGGCCGCTGGAGAAGGACTGGTGGGTCTTCGTACACCTGGAGAAGCCGGGCTATCGCCACCCGGCGGACCACGTGCCGGGGGACTGGATGTGGCCGGCGGACCGGTGGCGCAAGGGCGACGTGGTCGAGGACCGATCGCTGGTGCAGCTGCCGCCCTTCATGGCGCCGGGCACCTACGACGTGTGGGTGGGCATGTACCGGCGCAGCACGTGGGAGCGGCTGAAGGTGCTGAAAGGCCCGAAAGACGGGGAGAACCGGGTCA
>JAUIAC010000302.1 GCA_030425545.1 bacterium
AGCAGGCCATCGAATCATCTTCCCGAGGTGGCGCGACATCCGACCGGCGGTCTCACCCGAGACCGGACCGCCGGTCGGATGTTGTGCCGCCGATGACGCTTGCAGTGCCCGATACGCTCAAGACACCCCCGCTACGACGCCCATTTCTGCGCCGGCGAGTGACTTGACGGAAGGGGGACAGTGCACAAGACCAACTGCGGTGACTCGGAAGCGTTGTCGGCTGGACGGACTGGACCACCACGCGGATTCTCAGACACTCGGTGCGTGCAGAAACTGACCCTTGCAGGTGGCCCCTGTCGAGTCTATGCTGCCGTGGCACCCACCAGACGCTCAACGGATGTCAGCAGACCCGAAGTAGAGGCCCTCGATGACTCACCAAGACTGGACGTATTGCAATCCGTCGCGAGCGCTTCGGTGCATCGCGGGGTGTTTCGCCCTGGCGTTGGCCGTATGCCAAACGTCAGCAGCCGGTGCAACTGTGAAGAGCAAGGGCAAGGTCGGCAAGAAGGTCTGGGCAAAGCCAACCCAGGCACCCAAGGGAGAGTTAAACGAGGCAAGGATTGAAGTCCAGGCCTCGTCTCACTCCCACCATCCTGGCACGCAACCAACTTCGACGTTGACCGATATTACAACCAGCAACTCTCTGAAGCCCTCCAGTGGCTTCCAGGCTATGGCAGCCAGTATCCCTCAGCCGACCTATTCCGGGCCAGACGCATGTGTCGACGCAACAAAGACAGTGTGCGCTTGGGATGATGTTCACCACGTCCATCGCGTGAAGATCACTGTAACACAGACGCAGTTTCCTGTTCAGATTGAGACAAAGAACCTGCAGAGTTGGCCTGGTACGTCAAACATTCCAGACACACTCGTTTTCGCACTTCGATGTGATGCTGCTGATTGTAGCCAAGGGAAAATCATGGGAGTGGACGACGACCACGGGCCAGATTCGACGTTCGCCTCGAAGCTCAGCTTTCATCCAGATCAGACAGGTGAGTACTGGCTGCTGGTACTTTCGTACGACAGCGGCAGAATGGGGACCGCCGACGTGGTTTACAGTTGGGACAACCAGTCCGCTGTGACGGACGCCGCCGTCTACTTTGGTGGATATCAAGTCCAAAACAAAGAGGTTCGTGAGAATGACTCGATCTTTGTCGGAAAGAACACGAACGACTCAACAACAAAGGGCCTGTCAGGATACCCTGAATACCATGATTCAATGTTGTTCTTCCTCGGAACAAACACCAACGACTGTGACCTCGGTGCTAGTTGTGGAGACTTCTACTTCAACGACGACGTTTACTGGGGGAATGACTACACGCGTTTGAGCCGCATCGAGTTTCCGAGTGGTATGGCGGCAACGAATGGACGCGCGCTCGTCAGCGTATGGAACACTGGGGACTGCACATCTGAGTGCGGGGCGCAGGCCCCCAATCCCTACAAGATGAACGCTCGCCTATTCCATCATCGACGACACACCTCCGACCAGGGAGCCTGGTCTGGAGCAACATATGAGGACGCGGACCAGGATGGGCTCTCTGCGCAGATCGAGGCGCAGATTGGGACCTGTGATGCCGTCGGTGACATGCCTGCGGCCGGAATGGTAGTCAACGGTTTCACGTGTCGTGACTATCGCAAGTACGTGAACGACACTTCAACGGCTGCGGGGGAAGCGTGTGGTCCGTTAGAGACATGCTGGAGCCCGACGGATTCCGACAATGACGGGATCCGAGACGATATGGAGGTGTGGGCAGCCGCATTTGACTGCTCACAGACACCAGTCTCGCCACGGAACGATGCTGGAGTGTGCACGCCGATTGGTTTGCATGACACGGGAGGGTGTACCGGTTGGTGTGTCTCTGAGTCTATCTCGGCCGTCATGGATCCGAATCCGGCAGCCTACGACTTGTACGTTCGAAATGATTATTGGATCTGCGAGAATTCGGCCGCAGCCGGAGACCCAAATCGGTGTGCTAACAACCACAGTATCAACTGGCCCGCGGGCGGGTATAGCCATGAGATCTTTGACTCCGGCGGCGCAAGTTCCTCCGATCAAACATCGATTCTAACTGACGTGTGGACTGAAGCTCCCGGTAGCTGCTGGGACGGCACGGACCCAACGGGGAGTTGCAAGGATACCCAAGGAAACGACCTTGATCCCCTGACAAGCGATCGTCGTATCTACTCTCAACTTCATGTTTGGGGCGTCGGTCACAGGCTTGAGGACGATGCATTTGGCGTTGAGGCGAACTACGGCGGCGTTAGCGCAGTAGTGCCGTACTATGCCCAATTTCATGATGACGTTTGGCGGCATGGTCGCCTGGGACGTTACAGCCTTGCTACCCACTTCGTAGGTGGACAAGCTTGGATACCAGGCGAAGTTCATATCTGGGGAAACAGCTTCCCTTGGTGGAATAATCCGAACGATCGTGCGATTAGTGACTTCAGTCATGAATTTGGTCATACTCTTGGTCTGAGTCATCCACATACAGAATACCCTGAGGGCCCATCGTATTGCGCGAATTCGCCGTGCCCCGAATCGACTTCTAGTTGCCTGCCGTGCACATCCTCCCGACATACGAACCCAGTTCGCGCGAGCATCATGAGCTACGACTACGGTGTCTGGGGAATGAGGGCCAAGGCGGCGACTGCACCCGCCTACACGTACCCGGCCAACTCATCGGCGACTGGATGCAGCAAAGCGAAGCTACGGTTCTCAAAGGGAGCCTACATCCCAATGAACGAGGCAACCGTCAATGAAGAGTTGGGTCACAGTTCGAACGGGACGCCGCCACGATGGCAACAGATCATCAGTGTCCAAGCATATGGTTGCTACGACCACCCAACAGACGAGCCATGCTGGGCCGTCCCGAGCTTTGATTTCAAGACTGCTGACGCAGGAATTCGACAAACGCCATACTGCACATCAACACAGTGCTTTGTGAACTGGGACAAAGACTCGGCGACTCCCCCCAACCCGAATTCTGCAACGTACACTGCGAATCTAAATAGTAGCCGGGTCACTCAGATGAGTCAGTGCAGAGTCGATGTCCTTAGCGACCTCGATGAGTGGGGCTACATCCTGAGCCTTGGTACGAAGGCCCTCAAGCAGAATCGAGAATGGACGCGTTGGTGGACGATCTATGCAGATGGATTCAACGCAATGACGACAAGCAACTATGCGGCTTGGCCGATCCCAATTACGACATCAGCTAGCTACGCGACGGATGTATATCCGATCAATGCATGCGAGAGCACGGCGGATTGTGCTTCGCTCCCGGGGATGGGGCAGACATGCAAGTTCGACGCGTGTACCCAGAACTCCGACTGCGCTCCTTCTCAGACCTGCGACCTTACGTCGAATACCTGCACGTGTGCTAATGCAGGAGATTGTCGATCTGGACGATGTAATGTAGTGGGCACGCTGAAGTTGTGCGAAACGGAGTGGGGCGGGTGTTCGTGTACAACGGCGAGTGACTGCTCGATGGATGGGGCCAACCAGAACTCGTGTGTTGCTCTCGGAGGGGATGTCGTGTGCAAATCCTTCTTTGATGCGTCTGTAATGAGCGGAAATGAACAGCCGGCGGCTGCTCATCTCCGGTTTGACGGCGGCGGCGTGATGCAACTCACCAGCACTGGTAGCACTAGTCCACTGGAGACCATCAGTGACAATGACACGTTCCTCGTAGGCATGGATTTCAGATTCGATGGCTTTGTCTCCAGTCAGACTGCACAGGTTCTGCTAGCGAGCGGAAGCATCATGCTGGAGCTCATTGACGACATCGGCACAACTCGCTTGCGTGCTCGAGTTCCCGGAGGCCCGACCTTGATATTTACGCCGACCAGTCCATGGACACTGCGCCGATGGTATAGGGTCAGAGTTGGGTACACCCAGTCTGGAGGAGCGTTCTATCTCGTGGTGTCACCGTGGCGTCTCGAAGCGGGAGCTTACACGAACCTGGGATCGTCGTCCTGTGTGAGATCCTCTGCGACTCTGGGTGCACTTCCGCCGACGGGACATGTAGTTGTGGGCGGAGAGGGCAGCGGAGCCACCAAACGTCTGCGGGGCGCTGTCGATAACCTCTATGTGAAGAACACGATCGATACTTCTGTTGGCAATCTTGTTCCTGCACTCTCGACATGCACGGTGCAGCCATGAAGCCGTGGTGTAGACATCTTGCTTGCATCCGTTCTGCGGTAGTGTTGCTCGTGATGGCGAACGCCGCGAGTTGTGGTAGGGATAACAGTGGCGCTGTGCCACAGACTGAGTCCTCTCTAGGGAGCGAGGCGGATACGGGTGCCATGGAGGCCGGTGGTGATACGGACGCTACTGGAGCGGTTGATGTTTCGGCTCGTGTCGATGGCGACGCGGTTTCGTCGTCCGTTGATTCGAACGGTGCGGACGCGGCTTCCGACGCTCTCGATGGAATGACGGATGGACAACACAAAGAGGACGGGGACGATGGAGGGAAGGGCTCTGATGGTGCCGGCGACACGGCGGCCGCCGCGGACGTGGACGTAGTGTCTGATGCCGACCCCTCTCCCACCGGGATCTGCGATGATGGGATCGGTCCTGGTCCCAAGGTCGGGACCTCCTGTCAAGTCTTGGGTGAGCGGCGTTGTATCGATTTGAAGAATTTCATCACAAAGGTCCCGGGAATTCATCCGTCAGTGCCAATCCAGGCTGAGTTCTGCAGTCGCACGTACTTCGTGGAGTGCATCAAGAATTCAGCAGGGAGTCTGACCTGGGGTCCTCCAAATGGTTGCGTGTCAGCTCAGAAGTTTCCGGAGTCGACATGTGCGGCTCCTGTCTCAACGAGGCAGTTCAATGCTGTCCACTGCCAGGCATCATCGACGGGGCACCGTTGCTGTCCAGCCCTAAGTTCTATTGCATTCTGCGGTCCAAAGGACAAGGGGAGGGTGCTTTGTCAGCCCAACGGCGCGCAATATTGGAAGTGTGCATCATTCAACGAATTGAGCACAGTTGATATGGGGAGACTACATTCCAGCCAGAAGTCGAAGCTCAAGGCATGTAACGGAATGGCGAGTGATTGCATGTACTGGTTCATTCTTGCGAACACGAAGAGCGACCAACTCTGGTGCATTGACCCTAAGGACAAACCTACGCCTGGCAAGGGCTACATCGAGCCGCGCTGGGTGTACGCGAAGTGTATTCAAACGGGGGCCAACCAGGTCAAGTTCGCCACAACCTGCACGGAGAACGGAATGTATACGCCGCCAGGCCTGCCGCCACCTGGCCCGTAGGGCTACGGCGAACAGTTACGGTTGCTCGGTGTCCAGCGCCGCCAGCCGCGCCTGCGCCGGGCCGGAGAGCCAGCGCAACAGCACGTCCCGCAGCTCGTCGACGCGAAAGGGCTTGGCCAGCACGTCGCTCATGCCCGCGTCGAGGCAGCGCTCCTGCTGCTCCAGCTGGCCGTGGGCGGTCACCGCCACGATCGGCGGCGCGCCCTCCGACGCGCCGAGCTGCGCCGCGGCAGCCAGGCCGTCGAGCACCGGCATCTCGCAGTCCATCAGCACCAGGTCGAAGCGCTCCTGGCGGCACGCGTCCACCGCCGCCTGGCCGTCGCTCACCAGCGTGCTCTCGCACTCGAGCACGTCGAGCAGCTGCGCCAGCACCTCACGGCAGATGCGGTTGTCGTCGGCCACCAGCACCCGCGGACGCACCGTCGCCAGCAGGGGCTGCGTCGTCGGGGCGGGCAGCGTCTCGGGCGCGGCACCGCAGGGCACCTGCACCACGAAGCGACTGCCGCTGCCGACCTCGCTGTGGACCGCGATGGTGCCGCCCATGCGGTCGAGCAGCTGCTGCGCGATGCTCAGCCCCAGGCCCGTGCCGCCGTGCCGCTGACGCTCAGCCCCCTCATGGGCGCTCGAGAAGGGCATGAAGATCGACGCCTGGTGAGCCGCCGGGATCCCTGGACCAGTGTCGCTCACCGACACCACGAGCACGCCACCGTCGGGCACCTGCGCTCCGGCGTCGACGCGCCAGCTCACGTCGAGTTGGACCCGGCCCTCGTCCGTAAACTTCACGGCGTTGGCGAGCAGGTTGGCGATCACCTGCTGCACGCGCAGCGGGTCCACCACGACCCGCTGCGGCACCGCGTCGTCCACCTGCACGTGGAGGTCGATGCCCTTCGCCTCGGCCTTCAGCTCGAAGATGTGGGCCAGGTCGCCGACCCCCTCGCGCAGCCGCCAGGGGCGCGGGCTGAGCTCCAGCGCGCCGGCGTCGATGGCGGAGAGCTGCAGCAGGTCCTCGATCAACACCTGCAGCGTGCGCGCAGCGCGGTCGGCGAGCCCCACCTGCTCGCGGGTCGCGGGGTCCAGCGGCCGCTCGGCGAGGGTCCCGGTCATGGCCAGCACGCCGTGCAGCGGCGTGCGCAGCTCGTGGCTCACCGTGGCCAGGAACACGCTCTTGGCCTGGCTCGTGGCCTCGGCCTCGTCTCGCGCGTGGGCCAGCCGCTCGTTGGCCTCCCGCAGCCGGTCGTGCACCTCCCGCTGCAGCTCCAGCGCGCGCTGGCGGGCGTGGTCGTACAGGCCGGCGAGCCCGGCGACCGCGATCATCATGGTGGCGTTGCTCAACCACACCAGGTGGCTCAGATCGTCGCCCACGTAGGGCAGCGGCCCCACGGCCCCCGTCAGCGTCCGCACATAGGCGGCGACCCCCATCAGCAGGCAGACCACGAGCATCACGCGGGCGAAGCGACGCCCCACGAAGAACTGCCCGAGGAGCGGGAGGATCGGCAGCCACATCAGCGCGGGCGCGTGGAGCCCGCCCGACCAGACCAGCAGGCTCACGAACAGGGTGGCCCAGCCGCAGGCCCAGGCGCCGGCGCTGCGGACGCGCCCGCTCCGTCGCAGCACCCAAGGGACCGCGCCGAAGACCACGGTGATCCCGCCGAGCGCGACGAAGTTGAGCAGCCGACTGGTCGGGACACGCAGCGCGTTGAGCAGAAAGACGCCGCCCACGGTCGCCAGGAGCACCGACGCGCCGACGAGCACGCGCGCGCGGCGCCGGTCCTCCACGTCGGCGAGCAGCTCTTCCGGTAGCAGCCGGTCGATCAGGCGGCCGATGGTCTCGACCACCACGCCCCCTGGCTCGTCTCTCGGCGCGACCGGCGGCTCGGGCTGGCTCACGTC
>JAUIAC010000303.1 GCA_030425545.1 bacterium
ATGTTGGGGATGCTGATGGTGCTGACCAGCTCGACGCCGGTGTTGTCGGGGATGGCCTTGCCCTTGTCGCCGGCGGGGATCTCGAAGGTCTCGACGAACTGGTTCTTGAGCACGCCGTTGCTGATCTCGTCGAGGCCGTCCTTGGGCAGGCTGGCGGCGGTGGTGGCGCACTTGAGCGTGCCGTCGGCGTTGATGCCGATGACCACCTTGCCGGAGTCGCAGCTGCCGGAGGGCACCTTGATGCCGGTCAGCTTCGAGCCGTCGCCCACGAAGCTCTGGGCCTGCACCGTGCCCGCCGTGACCGTGGTCGCCGTGACCGTCTTGGCCTTGATGCCGCTCGCGCCGAGGTCGACGTTGTCGTCGAACTTCATCGCCTTGACCGAGATGCAGCCCGTGCACGAGACCGACTGCGCGACCGCCGCGGTCAGCGCGAAGGCCGACGCGTGAAGCTGCTGCCGTGGCAGCTCCGGGTCCGCGCCGATGGTCACGCCGAGCCAGCTCGACGCCTTGGACGCCAGCGCCGCGGCGCTGATCGCGGAGGTGGTGCCCAACGCGTAGGCGAACTGCCCGCCCTTGACCGTGACCTTGACGCCCTTCTCCTGCCAGAAGGCCGACTGTGCGGCCTTGGCGTCGTAGAGCGAGAAGGTCAGGGTGTACTCGCCGTCGGCAGCCGGGCCACCGGTGGTCGAGCGCAAGAAGCCCTCGTACAGCACGGTGGAGGGGACCGCGGCGTGCGCCGTGGACATGGCGAGCGCGACGAGAGCGAGGGCCGAGAGGGCCCGGCGAATTGCGACTGTCATCTTACGTCCTCTTGTTCCGTCGGCCGCCGTGGACACAGGCCCGGCGCGCCGACGTTTCCTCTTGCTTGACTACTTGAGCAGGGCCTTGAGCCAGGCGTAGAAGCCGCTGTCGAGCGCGATCTTCCCCTGTCCGGTGGCGGAGCCGACCGCGGCGCTGGCGCCCACCGAAGAGCGCAGCGTGTACTTGCCCGACTTGCCGCTCACAGCGGCGTTGGCCAGGCGGCCCGACACGCCCGTGGGGGCGCAGCCCTCGTCGGTTGCGCCGTCGCAGGTGTTGTCCTTGCTGTCGCCGCAGACCTCCTTCTGCGCCGGCGTGACCTCACCCGAGCAGGCCGTCAGCGTGCCGTCGTTCTTGCAGGTCTGCGTGCCGTCCTTGCACACGCCCACGCCCTTGGTCTTGGGGTCGCCGGTGTAGCAGGCCACGGCCTTGCCGACCGCCGACTCGTGCTTGCAGCCGGTCTTCGGGTCGCAGCTGTCGACCGTGCAACCGAGCTTGTCGTCGCAGTCCTTGGGCTTGCTCCCCATGCAGGTCCACTTGCCGGTCTTCGACGACAGGCCGCACTGGTCGGTCTCGGTGCACACGTCGCCGTCATCGCAGGACTTCGACAGCTGCTTCGACGTGCACTTGCCGTCCGCCTTGTTGCAGCCGTCTTCGGTGCAGGGCTCGTTGTCGTCGCAGTCCTTGGGCGTGCCCTTGACGCACGCGCCCGCCTTGCAGGTGTCGTCCACCGTGCAGGCGTCGCCGTCCGCGTCACACTTCGCCGTGTTGTTCGTGGTCACGCACCCCTTGGCCGGGTCGCACGCGTCGTTGGTGCAGGGGTTGTTGTCGTCGCACTTGGCGAGCACGCCCGCGGTGCACACGCCCGACTTGCAGCTGTCGTTCTGGGTGCACAGGCTGCTGTCGGCGTCGCACGCGAGCCCGTCTTTCTTCGGCTGCGCGATGCACTTGCCAGAGCCCGGCTGGCACACGGTGGTGGCGCACGCGCCGTCCTTGGTGGTGTCGCAGCTCACCACCGTCTTCGGGTCGAGCTTGCACTCCCAGGTCTTGCCCGACTTGTCGCAGAAGAGCGTGCCGTTGCAGAGGTTGCCGTCTTCCTTCGGCTTGCAGTCCGCGTCGCTCGTGCACGAGCACTTGTTCTCGCCGCTCTTGCACAAGCCCTGGGCGCACTTGTCGCCCTGGGTGCAGGTGTTGCCGTCGTCGCAGTCCGTCGCGTCCAGCGGCTTGTTCTGGCAGCCCGACTTGGGGTCGCACAGGTCGCTGGTGCAGTCGTTGTTGTCGCCGCACTTGGTCTTGATGTCGGCCGGGCTGCCCTGGCACTTGCCGCTGGAGCACACGTCCTTCTCGGTGCAGGCGTTGCCGTCGTCGCAGGGGCCCGTCGCCGCCTTGTGGTTGCAGCCGGTCTTGGGGTCGCAGCTGTCGGCGGTGCACGCGTCGAGGTCGTCGCACTTCAGCGGCTGGCCCTTGCACAGCTCGCCGACGCACTTCTCGTCCTTGGTGCACTGGTCGCCGTCATTGCACGCGAAGCCGTCGGTGACGGTGTACTTGCACTTGCCGTCGACGATGGAGCACGAGCCCGTGACGCACTCCTTGCCCGCGTCGCAGCTCTTTGCCTCGCCCGCGACACACTTCCCCTCTTTGCACTTGTCCGCGACGGTGCAGTCGTTGTCGTCGGCGTTGCAGGGGGCCTGCGTGTTCTCGTACTTGCAGCCGTCCTTGGGGTCGCAGGTGTCCTTGGTGCACGGGTTGTTGTCGTCGCAGTTCAAGACCTTGCCGGCCTCGCACTTGCCGTCCTTGCAAACGTCGTCCTGCGTGCACGAGGTGCCGTCGGCGTCGCAGGGGCCCGACTTGTTGGTGTGCTTGCAGCCGTCCTTGGCGTCGCAGGCGTCGACGGTGCACTCCTCGTTGTCGTCGCAGGTGCTCTCGTCGGTCTCGCCGTCGCAGTCGTTGTCCTGTCCGTCGCAGCTCTCCGCGTCCGGCGTCTCGGCCAGGCAGGCGCTCAGCCCGCCGCCGGGTGGGGCGTTGGGCTTGCCGTCGGCGAGGCAGACTCGCTTACCGGCGCACTTGGCGTTGCCGACGGTCTTGTAGCAGGTGGTCGAGAGCTCAGCGGTGATGGCCGCGTCCGAGCAGGCGCACGAGCCCGCCGTCGGGGTGCACTGCTTCGACGTGGCGCCGGCGACGTCCTTGACCTCGGTGCACTTGTGGCCCGTGGCGCAGTCGTTGTCGCTGCTGCAGCCGGTGCCGCAGAAGGCCCCGGCGTCGCCCTGGTCGACGCAGCGGGCGTCGCCGTGTCCCGCGATCTGGCACTCGTTGTTGCTGTTGCAGGGGTTGCAGAGGTTGCCGCCCTTGCTGACGCAGATGGTGGCGGTGTCGGCACCCGAGCCCGTGGTGACGCACTTGAAGTCGTCGCTCGGGCAGTTCTCCACGCACGTGACCGTGCAGATCTTGCCCGCTGGCGTCTCGATGCAGTGGCCGCTGTCGCAGTCGCCGCTCTCGCCGCACGCGCAGCCAAAGCCGCCGGGGCAGTCCTTGCCGCCGGCGTCGCCGCCCGTGTCTCCACCGCCCGCCGTGTCGCTCCCAACGCCCGTGTCGGTGCTGCCCGTCGCGTCGGACTCGGCGCCCGTGTCTTCTTCGCCCGCGTCCGGCGCACCGGTGTCGGTGCCCTGGATGTCGGGGAAGCCGATGACGGTGTCGGCGTTGGCCGTGCCGTTGTCCGGGTCGGCGCTGTCGTCGCCGCACCCGACCACGAACAGGGCGCACGCCACGACTGCGAGCGCAGGGTACAGGCTGGATTTCCACTGATTACGCATGGACTGCCTCAGAGTTCGGTTCAGGCGGAGGGTATGCATTGCCGCGGGTGCGAGCAAGGCGGAGGTCCGAGCGGGCGTGTCGCGTTCACTCAAGTTCGCGGTAAGCCTCTTCGTCCGGCTCCCCTTCGGCGTCGAGCAAGGCCAGGTGCTCGGGCAGGAAGATCCGCTCCATGCCCATGCGCACGGGCACGAGCAGCGCGATGAAGAGCGGGAAGACGATCCCCGCCGGGCTCGCCTTCACCGCCCAGAGCACGGCGAGGCACGCGGCTTGAATCGCGGTGTACACGTGCACCGACCGACGCGGCACCGCGCGCAGGTAGTAGGTGGGCGGGTACAGCGTCGGGTCCATGAACCACAGCCGCGCGCGCTCGAAGAACTGGTTGCCGCGCATCGACGCCACCCCCATGAAGAGGAAGAGGCCAAAGAGCACCGACATGGGCACGCGCTGCAGGACGGGCAGGGCGGCCAGACTCAGCAGGATCATGCCGTGGACCAGCGTGCCCGTGACGCGGTTCTCGACCACAGCCGTGATCCGGTCTTCGCCCGACACGGGGTCTGTGGTGGCGTCTGCCAGGCTGCGAACGTGGTTGAGCGAGCGCACCGTCGCGGCTACCACCCAGGGCAAGCCGAAGAGCGAGCACACGGCGACCAACACCGCGATGACCGAGAGATCGAGGTGATACCCGCCGCCCTTCTTGAGCTGGTTCGACGGCGAGTTCACCAGCCGGACGGTGATGTTCTGGTCGAGGTAGAGGAGGATCGCCAGGAGCAGCGCCGGCGCAGCGGCTGCGCCTCGTGCCCACATCGGCGTGGCGCTCAGGTCGACCAGCCAGGCGCGCTCCACGGTCGTGCCGAAAGTCGGCGGCACAGCCAGGGTCTCGAGCTCGACCCCGTCGAGCACGAACGCCACGGCCGCCATGGAGAAGATGGCGATGGTCGGTCCGAAGTCGGCCAGAAACTCTCGCACCGGGCGCCGCAGATAGGGGCTCTTACGAAAGCGAGAGAGGTTCTGCGCCACGAAGAAGGTGCCGACCCCGAGGAGCATCGACAGCAGCGCCGTGTCGGTCTCCACGCCCTCCTTGCCCCACACGCCGGCGAGCTTCTTCACCGCCTCGACGATGAAGATGGCCGAGATGAGCGCGGCGAAGGTGTCGTCGGTGAAGCGCGTGAAGAAGCGGATCCACGAACATCCGTCGATGGCGATGATCACCAGCAGGATCGCGCTGGTCCACAGCCCCACCCACGCCAGGGTGGGTAGATAAGGCACGCCGAATCGCTCACATACCGTGTAGAGGATGCCCATGAAGATCATCACGGGACCGGTGCAGCCGAGCAGGGTCAGTGGCTGCCCCGAGACGAGGCCGTAGACGACGCCGCAGACGCCGGTGGAGAGCAGCATCTCGACCACACCGATCTGGCCGTCCGTCATCACCGAGAGCAGACCGCCGAAGGCCACGCTGGGCGCGAGACAGGCAAAGAAGAGAAAGAGGATGGAGGCCACAGACTTGGTGCGCAGCCCGTCACGCAGATCCGCACCATAGTGCGGCCGCTTCCGCGCGATGTCGGCGCGCAGGGCGCCAAAGAGGGAGCCTGTCCGCTTCAGCTCGTCCGGGATGTGGGCCTGAAAGTGAAGCTCCTCGTCACGTCCCTCGAGGTAGACGGCCTCGATCGCTTCGACCGTCGTGGCGGCCACGGCGTCGGCGCGAAACGCGGCGTCCCCCATCAGGTGGGCGAACTCGGCGGCGACGGCGACGTGGGGATGGGTCTCGGCCTCCGACAGCAGGATCCACACGAAGCGCGCGAGGTGGGCCTCGTCGTCGTCTCCGAGGTCGAGCGGCGTCGCCAGGCGAATCAGCAGCTGCACGGGCGGGCAGCTGCTCCGCATGCGGTCGTGGACCACCGCCACGCCGTGGTCGAGGGTGTCGGAGCTCCGCGCCTCGTGGTGGTGGAGGACGCGGTCGACCTCCGCCATCTGTTCGTCGGTGAGGGTCTCGGTCGCGCGGAGCTCGCGTGCGGCCACCCGCATGCAGTCGCGGAGGTCGCGCGCTGGCACGTCGAGCAGCACGAGCGTCCCCGACTGCACGGTGCCCGCGCGAATCGGCTTGATCTGGTCGGTCATGCGCATCGCGGCGCACGCTAGCACGCGGGTCACCGCAGCAGCACCCCGACGCGGTCGACGTTATCGCCGCGTCCGAAGGTTCCTGAGAAAGTGGAACGGTCTAGGGAGCCTTCGCAGGCGGGGCCGCGCCCGCAGCTCCCGGCAGCGCGGGCGACCAGCCCACCGCCGCGGCGTGGAGTCGGTCGAAGAGCCAGCGCGTGAGCGCGGCGTCGCCGCCCTGGGTCGGCACAGGCAGCAGCTGGCCGCGGGTCAGGTGGCTGATCTGCCGCAGCGTGTACGCGGCGTAGGGGTCGGCGCCGACGGGCAGCACGCTGTGGATCCGAATGCCCAGCGCGGAAGCGCGGATCGTCGAAGAGGTAAAGGGCTGGTCCCCCTCGGTCGCCGTCCCGGGAGGCGCGTCGGTGACCAGGAGGCAGACCTTGGCGCTGACGCGCCCCCACGCCAGGTCGTCCAAAGCCACGCGCAGCCCTTCGCCCAGCGCGTCGGGGGTGTCGCCGCCGCCTGTCGCCTTCAAGGTCGCGAAGTCCCGGACGAAGGCGCCGACGTCGCGGGTGAACGCCCGCCGCGCTGTCACAAAGGCGTCGCCTGCGTCGCGGAACGCCACCGCGCCGATGCGAACCGCCACCGGCACCTTGAGGACGTCGAGCTTCTTCAGGGCCGCGGGCAGGGCGCGCTGCAGCGACGCGAGCAGGGGCGCCATGGACGCCGTGGCGTCGACGATGACCGCGATGTCTAGCTTGACCGGTCGGTCAGGCCAGGTGCCAGGCAGCTTGAGCGTCGCGGACCGCTGCCCGGGCGCCAGAGTGGCCTTGGCCCGCGAGGCGAGCTCGACGGTGCTCAGCCGGAACGCGGCGCTCTGCTGTGCGCCGCCGCCCGCGGCCATGCCGGGATAGAAGCGCATCTTGCCGTCGCCGTAGGTGCGCGCCCGCCACACGATCTTGCCGCCGCTGTGGATGTCGACGACCGCCATGGGCACCGAGCGGCCCTTGGTGTCCACGACCTGTGCGGTGCGCCCGCCGCGGATGTCGAGGAGCTCGCTCTGCTTGCGGGCGCGCGGCTCCTTCAACCAGGCCTCACGCGCCCGCAGCAACGCGCTTGGGTCCACGTCCTCGCTCAGGGGGACCGCTGGGGCTGGTGGCACCGACTTGGGGGCGCGCAGCGGCGCGAGCGCCTGCGGCGCGGGCTTGGGGACCGAGCGCTGCTTCCACGGGCCAACCTGACGCACGGCGACGTCCTGCCCCGCGACGCGGTCCGGCTTAGCGTCGGCCTTGGCCTTGGCGGCCGCCTTGGCCTTCTCTACGGCGGCCTTGAGCGCTGCGGCCTTGGTCGCTGCGGCGCTCTGTTGCGCCGCGGCCCGCTCCTGTGCGGCGCGCTGCGCTGCGTGCT
>JAUIAC010000304.1 GCA_030425545.1 bacterium
CTCGCGCCCGTGGCGCTGAAGTCGGGCCCCAGCGCGCGGTCGGCGCACTCGGCCAGCAGCCCGGTGCCGACGTGGCTCGCGTGCATCGCCGCCAGGGCCTGGCCCACCAGGTCGCCCAAGGCCTCGGACGTGGCCACCACCACGCCGCTGAGGCTGTGGCACGGCGCCTCGGGCTGCAGGCTGTCGACCGCCTCGGCGTAGGTCAGGTAGCGCGTCACCGCGTCCTCGTCGGCCAGGGTCTCGAGGGTGTCCAGCAGCGCCTCGAACGCCTGCTCCTGGCCAACAAGGTCGGCCTCGGCAGGCGGCGGCGCCAGCCAGGCCAGCCCCACCAACGCACCGGCGCGATCGCGGCTCAGCAGCGGCACGTGGCCAAAGCCCGCGCGGGCGGCGGCCATGGCGCCCCACCACCCGGCCACGGCCGCGTCGGCCACGGGCGGCGGGTCCCCGCCCTCTTCGGGCGCGGCGCCACCGAGGCACCAGCGCAGCGCGGGCTCGACCCGCACGAGGGGCAAGGCCTCGTCGCGGCTCGGCAAGGCCGCGGCCTTCGAAGCCCGAGACGGTCCGTCGACCACCGGGCTAGCCGCCCACGGGGCGCGACAAGCGCTCGTCGTCATGGCGAAAGGCGAAGCCCCGCGCCTGCAGCCAAGCGGTGATCTTGGCGCGCTCGGGGTGCCCCGGGCGCACGGTGTTGTAGATGCGGCGCAGCCCGCGCTCAGCGGCGGCGACGGCCAGGTGATCCAGCACGAAGGTGCCCACGCCCCGGCCCGCGGCCTCGGGCGCGACGGCCAGCAAGATCTCGCCCTCGCCCCAGACCACGTCCATCCACCCGTAGCCGACCACGCGCCCCTCGTCCTCGACCCGCCACCACTCGCCCGGCGCCAGCGCGCCCTCGGCCACGTCCGGGAGGGTCAGCGACCCAGACGGCGCCGCTCCCAGGATGCGCGCCTTCTCAGCGTCCCAGCGAGCGGGGTGTTCGTGAATCCAGGTGCGGCTCATGATCGTGCTCCGGTCGGTGGGGCGAGGGGTCTGAGGCCGTAGGGTGCTACGCCCCTCGGCGTGGAAGCAACGGCTCCCAATGCGACCGAGCGCGACGCAGGGTCAACGGCGGCGCAGACGCTGCTTCCAGCTCTCTGTGCTCGGCACGATGCGCACCCGCACCAGCGGCTTGTCCTTGCCGCGGGTCTTGTGGGTGTTGAAGCGCAGCTTGGCCAGGCCGCGGCGAAAGCAGCGCTGCAGCCCGCCCGGCACGCCGAAGCGCTGCAGCCGCAGCCGCGCCACCTTGCCGTTGCGATGCAGGGTCAGCGCGGCCTCGACCCGGCCGCGACGCCGCTTGCCCAGGTGTTTGCGCACGCAGCCTGCGCCAGGGCCGCGCGCCCAGGTCCCCAGCTGTCGCGCCGCTGCGCCCACGGTGACGCCGTTGCGGGCGCGGATGCGCGCCAGCGAGACCAGCGGCGGCGGTGGTCGCTTCGCCTCCGGCTTGGCCTTCGCCAGCGCCACGCCCGGCGCGCCCAGGAGCAGGGGCGCCGCGAGCAGGGAGGACGCGAGCGCGCCGAGCACCATGGTCCGCCTCGACCACGTCGTCTGCCTCGTCCGCATCGCCTGCCTCCCCGTCGCCATGCCACGTCCTCCCCGTCTCGCGCCCGCCGCTCTCCAACGCGGCGCCGCCCGTGATGCTTCACGCCCCAGACGCTGCATGCAACCATCGCCGCCATGCACCGCCGCCCCTTCGCCGATCGCCGCAGCCCGACCCACGCCACACGACGCGCCAGACGACTTGCCGCAGGTCGCACGCCGCTCGCGCGGCTCGCGCTGCTGGGGCTCCTCGCGCTGAGCGCCTGCGCCAACTTCGGCGACACCGGCGGCGACACGGTCAGCGGCACCACCAGCGACGCCACCGACAGCGCCGAGGGCCCAAGCGACCTGCCCGGGGTCACCGAGCTGCTCACCTCGCCCCGCGGCCCGGGCGTGCTGCGCATCGTCTCGTACAACATCGAGAAGAACAGCGTGTTCGAGGCCGGCAGCCCGCAGACGCCCCGTTTTCTCCGGCTCATGGCGGCCTTCAACGCCGACATCTATGCCCTGCAGGAGGTGTGGGACGGGCCCGACGAGGTCGCCGCCTGGTTCGACCAGCACGCGCCGCTGCCTGGCGGCGCGACGTGGACCGCGGTGGACGGCGGCTCGACCATGACGGTCAGCAAGTTCCCCGTGAAACACCACCGCTCCACGACCGTGCCCGACAGCGGCCGCAAGGTGAGCCTGAGCTGGGTCGAGGTGCCCGAGAGCCTCTGGGATCGACCGCTCTACCTGGTGAACATGCACCTCACCTGCTGCGGCGGCGAGCTCAACCGGCAGCGCGAGGCCGACAGCGTGGTCGGGTGGATCCGACAGGCGCGGGCCGGCACGGTGACGCCGACTCTGCCGGCGGACCTGCCCTTGGTGATGCTCGGGGACCTGAACCTGGTGGGCGGCACCGGGCCCCTCGACACCCTGCGCACGGGCGACATCGACGACGAGGCGGCTTGGGGGCCCGACGCGCCGCCCGACGGCGACGGCACGGCGCTGCTCGACGTCCGGCCGCGCCACAACGGCGACGGGGAGCGCACCTGGACCTGGCGCTGGGACGGCAGCGGCTTCAACCCCGGGCGCATCGACTGCGTGCTGGCGAGCGACAGCGTGCTCGAGGTGGTGGGCGCGGCGGCGCTGAACACCACCAGCCTGAGCCCGACGCAGCTGGCGGCGCTGGGGCTCGACGTGCTCGACGTGGGCAAGTCGCGGGTGGGTGAGGGCTGGGTCCTGGACCACCTGCCGCTGGTGGTGGACCTCCGGATCAAGGCCGCGCGATGAGGCGACGCCGCGTGACTGGCCCGTGGGCTGCGGCCCTGCTGCTCCTGGCTGGCTGTGGCGGCTCGCGCGCGCCGGCGGCGACGGCTGGGGTCGACGTGGCGCAGGTCGCGGACGCCGGTGACGACGCGCCCGCGGGCGGGGCCCCAGACGGCGCACATCGCGGCGACGCGGGGGACGGCGGGGCGCGCCCTGCGGACACGGGCGCCCCCCACGACGCGGCGGCCGACGCGGGAGACGGCGTGGCGCAGCCGGACGGGGGGACGGACGGGACCGGGGCTGACACGCAGCCCTGTGGCGTCTGGGGCGCGCCGGTGAAGCACGGCAAGGCGCCGCCGCCCATCGACGAGGCGAGCGGGCTGGTGGTGAGCGCGGTCGACCCCGGTGTGCTGTGGACCCACAACGACGGCAGCGACGCGCGCCTCTACGCCGTGCAGGCGACCACGGGCAAGCTCCTGGCGACCCTGACCTTTCCCGGGCTGCTGCCGCCGAGCCAGGGCGACAAGGCCGACTGGGAGGACCTCGCGGCGGGGCCCTGTGGCGCGGGCGCGACGTCCCAGCGCTGCCTGTACATCGGCGACATCGGCGACAACGGCGAGGCGCGCGAGACGGTGCGGGTCTTTCGCATCGCGGAGCCCGACCCGGCGGCGGGCTCCGCGGCGGTGACCCAGGTGGAGACGCTGGTGCTGAGCTACCCGGGCAGCAAGCGCAACAGCGAGGCCCTGGTGGTCGACGCGAGCGGGGTGGTGTGGCTGCTGAGCAAGTCGAAGACGACCCTGCGGCTCTACCGCGCGCCCTTCCCGCCGACGCCGCCCGCCGCGGGGAAGCCGGCCACGGCGACGCTGGAGCTGGTGGCCAAGGTCAAGCCCGAGGCGGTGATGAAGGACGACGCCGGGCGCATCACGGCCGCGGACTGGGACGTGGCGCGTCAGCGGCTGCTGCTGCGCACCAACGCCGACATCTGGGAGGTGTGTCTCGGGCCCGACGCCACCGGCGCGCCTGGCCCGGGGCTGCCCGGGTTGGTGGACGCGCCGTGGCACAAGATCACACCCGCAGACGAGCCGCAGGGCGAGGCGGTGGCCTACAGCGACGCGGGCATCTGGCACCTCTCCGAGGGGGCGTGGCAGCGGATGTTCCTGCTCCCCCGTCCGAAGTAGCGCCGCCCCGACGCTCCCCGCGCGCCGCGCCCGGCGAAGCGAGTGTTTGAGCGCCCCGTCTGGATGCGCTATGTGGTCGACATGGCCTCCACAGCCTCGGTCAGGCTGCAGCGCCTCGCGCCCTGGGGTGGAAGCCTGTGTCCCACACGTGCGCGCATGTGGCGCGAGAGAGGAAGCCGATGAACTCCAGCAAGTGGCCAGCCGTCGCGTTCCCCCTGTTGGGTGTCGCTGTGTTCGGACTGCTGATGTGGAACGAGCGCCAGCCCACCACGCCGCCGCCCACGGCCCAGGGCCAGGCTCAGGTGCAGCCCGCGGCCAAGGCGACGAGCCAGGCCGCCCCGCCGAGCGCGAAGGCTCCGGCGCCCGCCCAACCTGCCAACGCCGCCAAGGCCCCAGCGCCGGCCGCTGCGCCGGTCGCCAGCGCGGGGACGACGGCGCTGCCCAAGCCGCCCCAGCCGACCACCGCCAACCCTCCGGGCGAAGCGGCCGCCGCGCCGGGCGAGGTGGCGATCTTCTTCGCCGCCAACGCCATGGGCGAGCTGGTCGACTGCGGCTGCCGCGCCAACCCCCTCGGCGGTCTGGCGCGACGGGTGAAGTGGATCGAGGAGCGCAGCACCCGCTACAAGGCCGCGGCCCATGTCGACGCGGGCGGCTCGCTCATGGCCGACCCGGCGCTGGACACCGACGGCCCAGGCCAGGCGCAGGGCCGCGTGAACGCCTACCTGGCGGGTCTCGCGGCGTCCAAGGGCCTCGCGCTCAACGTCGCCCCGGCCGAGCTGGCGGTGGGGCTCGACCTGCTCCGCGGCGCCGCCAAGACCCACAAGGTGCCGCTGCTGGCCACCAACACCGTGCAGCTCGGCACGGGTAAGCCGGCGTTCGAGCGGGTGTTGATCCGGCAGATCGGCGCGCTGAAGGTCGCCTTCATCGGCCTCACGTCCACCCGCCGTGTGCCCCGACGGCAAGATCTCTACGCCAAGAACAAGCTCGACCTGCGCCCCAGCGTCGACGCCGCCAAGGCTGTCGTGGCCGAGGTCCGCAGCAAGGTCGACGCCATCGTGGCGCTGTCGTGGCTCACCCTGGAGGAGATTGACGAGCTCGGTGAGAAGGTGCCCGAGATCGACTTCGTGCTCGGCGCGCGGGACAGCGACCTGACCATGCGCCCCGAGTTCCTGGGCCGTGGCTACCGCCTCGACAGCTACAACAAGGGCAAGTGGCTCGGCGAGCTGCGGCTGCGCAAGGGCACCAAGGGCGTGGCCGGCGGGCGCTGGTTCGACCCCGACCTCCGCGATCGCCTGGCCTACGACCAGGGCGCAGCGCAGCGGCAGATCGCCTACTACGCCAAGAAGCACAGCGAAGAAGACGCCGCGGGCGGCCCCAAAGACGCACGCTCCCGCAAGTTCGAGCGCGAGCGCCTGGTGGGCCTGCGCGCCAAGCTCGCCCGGGTCAACCTCGAGCTCAAGGGCGAGATCGACCCGCCGCAGGGCGGCGCCAGCTTCTCGGTGAAGCTGCACGCGATGCGCACCTCGCTGCCCGAGTCGCCGGCGGTGACCAAGCTGGTGGCCGCGCACCACGCCAAGTTCCCGCCCCCCGCCCACCACTGAGCGCGCCGAAAAGAGGCGTCAACTCGGCGGGTCTCCCAGCGTGCCCTTTTGCACAATCGGTCCCAGGTGCTAGCTACTGTTCCCGCTTGGCAACAATCAGGGCGCCGCGCGGAGCCGGAGACACACCATGGACCTCAACGAGATGCTCGTGTTCACGCGCGTGGTCGACGCGGGCAGCTTCACCGCCGCAGCCGCGAAGCTCGACATGCCCAAGTCCACGGTGAGCCGCAAGGTGTCGGCCCTCGAGGAGCGCCTGGGCGCGCGGCTGCTGCACCGCACCACCCGCAAGCTCCACCTCACCGACGTCGGCGCCGACTTCTACGAGCGCTGCGCGAGCATCGTGCGGGCGGTGGCGGAGGCCGAGCAGGCGGTCACCGAGACCCAGGACACCCCCAAGGGACGCCTGCGGCTGACCGCGCCGGTGGACTTCGGTGTCGAGGTGCTCGCCCCGCTGATCGCCCGCTTCCTCGAGCTCAACCCGCTCGTGCAGCTCGACGTGGAGCTCACCGGCCGGGTGGTGGACCTGGTCGCCGAGGGCTTCGACGTCGCCATCCGCGCGGGCCGGCTGCCCGACTCGAGCCTCATCGCGCGCAAGCTCGGGTCGACCCAGATCCACGTGGTGGCGTCGCCGGACTACCTCCAGGTCCACGGCTGCCCCAAGCGCCCCGAGGAGCTCGCCGGCCACACCTTCGTGCTGCACAACGCGCCCTCCATGGTCCGCACCTTCACCCTCCATGGGGCGGGCGGCGTGCGCGAGGTGGAGGTCGTCGGTCGGGTGTCGGTCAACGAGTACGGTGTGGTGCATCGGCTCGCGGCCGCTGGCTTCGGCCTGGCGGCGGTGCCCGACGTCATCTGCGCGCAAGACGTGCGCGAAGGGCGACTGGTGCAGGTGCTGCCCGGCTGGGCGGTCCCCGAAGGCGCCATCTACGCTGTCTACCCGAGCACGCGGCACCTCTCCGCGGCCCTGCGCGCCTTCCTCGACTTCGTGAAGGCCGAGATGACGCCGCCGCCGTGGCGCGTCGGCGCCTGAGCGCTCGGTGCTCCTGGGCGAGCGACGTCAGCAACAACAACGCCAGCAAAAAATGACGCCCAACAAGAATGGCGCCCAACAAGAATGACGCCCAACAAGAATGGCGCCCGACAAAAATGACGAAAGCCCGAATCACCGAGGTGATCCGGGCTTCCGCCGCTAGGTCAGCAGAGCTTGTCGTCCCAAAAGGTGGTGCCCTCCGAAGCGTGCCGTCGCTCGGGGCAGCCGGACCCAGGTTTCCCTGACTCGTGCTACACCCGCTCGACAACCTCCTCGTCGACATGCAACCGCCGGTGTCACCACCGCGCTTGCCTCCGCTCATCGTGTTGCCTTGGACCTCAGCGTCTTCAACTGGCGACCTGGTACGCTATTGGTTTCGTACGCCCGTCTTGGTCTTGCTGTCGTCTTTGCTTTCCGCCGCGCTCTCACGCCGCGTTCCACTCCGTCGACCCTGAC
>JAUIAC010000305.1 GCA_030425545.1 bacterium
ATTCGGCTGCTGCTGGCGCTGCGCCACGACGGCGCGCGCATCGGCCGCCAGCGGCTGCCTTGGGTGCGGCGCGCGGCGGAGCGCGTGCTGCGGCGCTGGCGCGTGCCGCTGCCGCCGCTGTGAACCGGCTGGGGACGGCGGCGAGGCGGAGCCCACGGCCGCCTGGCTCGCATCGGTGCGCTTGATCCGGCCGAGCCGCGTGAGTAGCTTTCGAGGGCACGCGTAAAGATTGATGTGGAGGCGCCCGGCCCGCATGACTGGGACAACGCGGCGAACGCCCCCCGTACCGGTTGGATGTCCATGTCTCGCGCTCTCTCGGTGTCCTCCTTGTCTTTGAGCGCGCGCGGGCCGCGGCCATGGCTGCCGCGCCTGGCCCTGCTCGCGGCGCTGGCCGCGTCGTCCGGATGTGCCGACACCATGGTCACCGGGCCCACGTCGGACCTGGGCAGCGGCGCGCAGGACGGCCACGGCGCGGTGGACAGCGGCGAGGACGCCACGGCGCCGAAGCCCGTCGACGCGGGCGACGAGGACAGCGCGCTCGCCAACATGGACGCGCCCAGCATCGACGTGCCCAACACCGACCTGCCCGACGCCAACCTGCCCGACGGCACGGGTCCCGACGGCATCGCCCACGACAGCGACGCACCGGACGCGGAAGACGCTGAGGACGCCGACGACACCGACGACACCGAGGGACCGACGCTGCCGCTGGACGTGCTGACGCCGCCCTCGGACACGACGCCCCCGGGGCCCGACACGAGCGCGCCAGACGCTGGAAAGATCGACACCGGAGCGACCGACACCGGAGCGACCGACACCGGAGCGACCGACACCGGAGCGACCGACACCGGAGCGACCGACACCGGAACAACCGACACTGGAAAGACCGACACCGGAGCAACCGACACCGGAGCAACCGACACTGGAACAACCGACACTGGAAAGACGGACACCCACACGTCAGACGCCGGAAAGACCGACACAGGCGGGACCGACATAGGCGGGACCGATGCCAGCGTGGCCGACGCGGGCGTGTCCGACAGCGGCACCACCCTCCCCGACGCGGGCCCGGACGTAGGCGACGACACCACCAGCGACGACACCACCAGCAGTGACGACACCAACGGCGACGCCTCCCCCGACACGGCCAAGCCGCCCCTGTGCCCGCCGATCCCCCCGCTCGCGGCGCCCTACGCCAACGAGGTCCACACCTTCCGCCAGGGCTACAAGGACTACACCGGCGCCGTCGACCTCCACCTCGCTGTCCCGGCCAAGACCTTCCACGTGCCCCACCCGGCGGCGACCTACCCCACCGACGCCGAGGCGCCGACCTTCGAGTGGGCGGTCGAGGCCACCAACGGCATGGGCACCCACGGGCTGACCTCCGGCGCGTTCTCCGAGGGCTCGGCGGACGAGGTGGGGCTGCTCCAGTTCAAGGGCGTGCTGGGCTCCGAGCGCGGCCAGCTGCCGCTGCGGCTCAAGATCCTCAACGCCCAGCTGCGGCTGCGCACAGCCTCGGCCAAGGTGCCGGCCACGGTGCACCGCGTGCTCGTGCCCTGGGATCGCAACACCCGCTGGGAGAGCTTCGGCAAGGCCTCCGGCGTGCAGCTCGGCGACGACGCGGCGCCCCACTACGCCTGGGCGCTCAAGCCCAAGCCGGGCCTCAACGTCATCGACGTGACCAGCGACGTGCAGGCCATGACCGACGGCAAGGCCAAGAACCACGGCTGGATGTTCCTGCCCACGGGCACGCTCACCAGCGTCATGGTCCCTTGGGGCGCGCTGTCGAAGGTCAAGCACATCCGCGTCGGGCTGAAGATGAAGACCGGCCGCCGCGGCGAGGTGGTGGTCAACCTACGCCACGGCAGCAAGCAGGCGATCTTGCTCAACCGCATCGGCCGGCCCAACTGCTTCGTGAACTACGGCGTGGCGGTGCCGGACCTGGACATCATCCTCGACCCCAAGGCGCCGAGCTCGGTGCACGCCCTCAACGGCTCGGTGAGCCCGCTGACCGGCACCTTTCACCCCGACACGACGTGTGTGAACCGACCGCTGTGCCCAGCCAACGGCACGGGGCTCTGCGGCGACCAGGCGGCGGGGCGCTGGTGGCTGACCGTGCGCGACGAGTGGGCCCGGACCACCAACGGCGGCGAGGTTCAGAAGGCGTGGCTCGAGCTCACCGACGTCAAGGGCAAGACGCTGACCTTCAACTTCCCCAAGATCGCCTTCCCCGACGCGAGCGAGGGCGACCTGTCGACCGTGGTGCACGCCTCGGACGCGGCCAACCCGGCCCTGCGCCCGACCCTGGTGGTGACAGCCAAGGCGGCCCTGCGCTTCGACCGGCCGGTGTCTGGCGCCTACCCCAAGTCGTCCGGTCACGTGCGCGTGCTGCTGCCCAAGGGCGCCACCGACAAGCAGGACGTGTACGTGGTGGTGACGTCGACGGCCACGACCCACGCCGCGCCGCCGCTGTGCGCGGTGAAGGTGCCCAAGGGTGCGCCGCCGGAGGCCGTGATCCCGCTCAGCTTCGGCAAACCCGGGCTGACCAAGCTCACCGCACACTCCAAGGGCCTGCAGCCGGCGACCCTCTTCGTCGAGGTCGGCGACACCACCGTGAAGGCGACGCCCGCGTTCTCGCGCCTGGCGGTGGGGTCGGCGCCGCGCCCCTTCACCGTGCGCGTGCCGCTGGGCGTGGCGGGGCTGGTGGGGCCGGCGGGCAACGAGCTGGTGGTCAGCGTGGCGAACCCGGCCGTGGCCACGGTGGGCGGGCAGGCCAGCGCCAAGGTGCAGCTCAACGAGGCGGGCGCCTACACGTTCACCATCCAGCCCGGCAAGGTCGCTGGCGGCTCGCTGATCACGGTCACCGACACGCAGGGCGTGCTCACGCCGGCCTACGCCTGGGTCACGGTCACCGGCGTGCCGCACGCGACGCAGGCCTGGCACACCTCGCCCACGCTGCAGCTGGGGCCGAGCGGCGTCCCAGGCCAGAGCGCGACGGTCTCGTTTCAGACCACGGTGACGAGCCGGCACACCGCGGACCACGACACCTTCCTGGTCAACTGGCGCAAGGTGCCCAACGGCGCCTGGCAGACCCTGGGCGCGCCGAAGGTGAGCACCGTGGGCTCGCCCGGCCGGCTGCGGCACACCTTCGAGATCCCGCGCCCCAAGGCCGGCGACAAGCACGAGTACCTGGTGACCCACCTGCGCAACGGCAAGCTCCAGGGGGCGCCCCGCGGCGGTGTGGTGCGCGGGCCGCCCGGCAAGAAGTGGCGCATGATCGCGGTGAGCAACGTCGGCATCGGCGGCGAGGCGGCCGAGAGCCTGGACACGGAGATCGCCAGCCACAAGCCGGACCTGCTGCTCAACGTGGGCGACGTGGTCTATCCCCACGGCGAGTGGGAGCACTGGGCGTCGCGGGCGTTCCTGCCCTTCACCCAGACGGCGTCGTCGACCGTGGTGGCGCCCGCCATTGGCAACCACGACGTCGAGACCGACGGGGGCGCGCCTATGGCGGCCAACTATGTGCTGCCGACCAACGGGCCGCCGGCGCCGGTGCCGGGCCTCAACTACTGGTTCGACTACGGCCACGCCCGCTTCTTCGTCGTCAACAGCGTCAGCGCCATGCCCGACCCGGCGTGGCTGGTGAGCGGAATCCAGGCGTCGCCGCAAGACTGGAACATCGTCGTCACCCACGAGCTGCCGGTGACCCGCGACCCCTTCAAGATCGACCGGCAGGCCAAGCCCACGGTGCGCGAGGTGCTGCTGGCCGCGGCGGTGAAGGCGGGCGCGGACCTCTACATCGGCGGGGCGTGCCACTCCTGGCAGCGCTACCTGCCGGTGACCGGCGTGGTCAACACGGACGCCGAGGTGACCACGGCGACGTGCGACGCGGGGCCGGGCGTGCCGCTCGTCTACCCGGGCAGCGCGGTGTGGGCGCGCGACTTCGGCAAGCCGGTGCCGGCGAAGCTGAAGGCGCCGATGCAGAGCTACGTGCCCGAGGTCGGCACGGGCGTGTTCGACTTCGACGGCGACACGCTGACGGTGCGCATGATCGACCGCGACGGGGTGGTCCGCGACACGCTGGTGCGCAAGCGCTGCACCAAGCAGAAGCCCTGCGTCTGCGCCCCCTGACCTGCGCCCCCTGACCTGCGCCCCCTGACCTGCGCCCCTGACCTGCGCCCCTGACCTGCAAGCCGTGTCGCTCAGCGTCGCTCAGCTCGCCGGGGCAGCTGGGCGACAAAATGTCGCTCAGCTGCCCCGGCGAGCTGAGCGACATTTTGTCGTCGGAGCGCACCGACCACGCGACGGAGCCGCGGGCGCCTACTTCACCGGCGGCAGCACCAGGTCACCGCCGTCCACCGGCAGGCTCAAGATCTCGCGCGCGTACCGCCGCTCGGCCGGCGAGCCCTTGCGGTACATGTGCAACAGCGCGTCGATCTGCGCCTCGCGGGCGTAGCGCGTGCGCCCCGGGCCCGAGCGACACGCCGGGCTGTCGCCGGGCGGGCAGGCGATGCGCACGTGGAAGTGGTCGTCGTGGCGCGCCGAGTCGCTCGGCTGCACCAGCACCCGCCGAGCGCGCTCTCGCAGGCTGGCCGGCTCGCCGACCCGCAGCGCGTGGTCCAGGAGCATGTTGCGCAGCGGCGCCGCCACGAAGATCCACTGCACCACCACCGCAGGGTGGCTCAGCAGGTGCCGAATCAACGCCCAGTTGCGCGCGGTGTCGAAGCGGAAGCCACGGGCGTCCGCTGGGCGCTGCACCACGCCGCTGTCGTCGCAGTGCAGCATGGTGTGCCAGCGCACGCTCTTGCCGCGCGCGTCCAGCAGGTAAAACGCCAGGTCGGCGTCGCGGCCGCTGTTGTGGCTCACGCTGGCGCCGATGTCGCCGCCGCCGCGCCGGCTCAGGTTGCCCACCGTCAGCGGCACCTGGCCGTGCTGCCGCGCCACCGCCGCCGCCACGTCACGCACCAGCGCCACCAGCTCGCTCGTGCCCCACAGCGTGTCGGCCTTGGCCGTGCGCGCCAGCGCCCGGACGTGGGGGTCGCTCGCCACCGGCAGGCGCGTCCCGCCGAGCAGCCTGCCCGTCTGCGGCGTGCCCACGCTCTGACTCACCGCGCGGTCGATGGCGGTGGTCTTGCCGGGGAAGCGCACCTCGGCCACCACCTTGCCGTGCGCCGCGCCCAGCACCTGCTCGGCCGTCGGCAGCCCCCCAGCCAGCCCCCCCGCCAGGTCCACCTCGGCCGGCTCGTGGCTCGCCACCTGCCCCACCGCGCGCGTGGCCCTGCGGCTGGCCGCCTGCAGCGAGGCGGTCCAGTCCCCGGCGAGCTCCACGGTCGGCTTCTGGCTCAGCTGGGGGCGCCGCGCGTCGACCATGGCCACCCGCGGCCCCCGCGGCGTGGCCGCGGGCTGGCTGTCCGGCTGTGAGCGGCTGCAGCCCACGGCGAGGCTGAGGGCGACCACCCAGCCGACACGCCCCCACCAGGGCGCCGGGCGGTGCGGTGGCGGGGTCGAGGGCGCGCGCTCCATGCTCGCTGCAACCCCCGAGCGGCGCGCTTCCATCCCCGCGGCGGTCGGTGACATCGACCTCACCCGCGCAGAGCCAGCCGAACGACGCCGGGCACCTTGCGCCAGGAGCGCTTGTCCTCCAGCTCCACCATCTTGCGGCCGATCGCCAGCGCCTGGCGGTGGCCTTCGAACCACACCGGCGTCGGCACGATGCGAAAGGGCGCCCGCAGCACGCTCTTCTGTGGGTGGTCGAGCAGCAAGGCGTTGTGCACCACGCCCTTGCCCGAGCGGATGTCCGTGTCGGTGTTGCCGGGAAAGGCACCCCAAGTCGTCGTGGCCATGGCGAAGATGAGGCCCGGGAAGGCGTTGACCGCCACGCCGCCGTAGCGCAGGTCGGCGATGGCCCGGTCGACCTCGCTGGGCAGGGCTTTCGCCGTCTTGCCGTCCAGCAGCACGACGCAGCTCAGGTTGCCCCAGGCCTGCTCGTTGGCGAAGCGCACCGCCTCGACCAGAAAGGTCCGCGCGTCGTCGCACTCCAGGGTCACCTCCGCCAGCACGCCGCAGAAGGCCTCCTCGCTCAGCGCCACCTCGTCGCCGCTCGGCGCCACCTCCGGCAGCACCGTCCACGGCACCACCGGGTCGCCCTCGTCCACCGTCACGGGCGGGCCGAGCGTGACGTGGTCCGGGTAGGCCTCGCAGAAGCGCCGCCACCGCGCTGTCGCCCCGGGATAGTAGGCTTTTCGCGCCGGGACCTCCGCCAGGGCCTCGCGCAGGGCGCGCAGAAAACGCTCCCGCAGCGGCCAGCCGCGCGCCACCACCACCGCCTTGGCGGCCAGGCAGTTGAAGCTGGCGTTGTTGGTGACCATGGAGGCCACCCCACGCGCGTGGTAGCGCAGGTCCGACTCCGACCAGGGGCCGGGCACCACCAGCACCGGCGTCACGCAGCCGAGCTCCGAGGCCATGGGCTTGGCGTTGGCCTTGGTGCCCTTGGCCTTGTTCGCCGCCCCCTCGGCGCCCGTCCCCCACACGATGGCGTCGTGGGTCTTGTCCGAGCCCGTGATGTGGAGCGTGTCCACCTGCGGGTGCGCCGTGAGGTGCTGGCCCACCTCGACCCCGCCGTGCACCACCGCGCAGAAGCCCTCGTCGATCAGCGGCCGCAGGGTCGCCTCCCACATCGGCCCCAGGTAGGCGTTGACCGGGTTGGTCTTGAGCACCACCACCTCGTCCTCGACGAAGAGCTTGTAGAGCACGTCGGTCGGCGCGATGGAGCCGACGTTGCCCGCCCCGAGCACCAGGCACACCGCCCCGCTCGCCGCCCCCGGGTTCGCCCCCGTGGCCCGCTTGTCGCGGTAGACCTTGCCCTGCGTCGCCGGCTTGCCCGGGGTCAGCCACACCTCGGCCGAGATGCCGGTGAAGAGCGCCTTGTCGAGCCCGTCCACCGGCAGGACCTGGGCCACCAGCTGCCCGTCGGGCCGGCTGCGCACGGCCGGCACCTTGGGCTGGCCGCCCGCCTTCATGGCGTCGCGCAGCAGCCGCAGGTTGCGCATGGTCGGCAGCAGCTCGGTGAGCCAG
>JAUIAC010000306.1 GCA_030425545.1 bacterium
CGTTTGTACAGAGTCCAAGGGCGGTCCAACTTCGCAACTTCATGTGGAGCCGAGATGCAAGAAGCCGATCAAACTTGGGCATCCGTGGTGCCAGGTTCCTTGACACCGTAGGCATCTCAGGACTGACAGAGTCGATCGGGTGGCGGGCCGGTCACGTGTTCCTACTGCTGCCCGGAGACACTCTCACGCTTGCTGCCAACTTCTACGGCTCACAACTCGGGATCATCGAAGTCACCTCTGAGCAGCAGCACTGGGATGGGCACATTGACTCGGAGGGTGCGGTATATGTCGTCGCACCCGGCCGCGGGGAGTTCCGGGGGCCGGTCTCTCTGCCCGAGTTTCTCTCCGCACGGTTGGCGGGAGCAGGAACTCCCCTCGGTGACTTCCTGAGTGCCGCCGAGAATCCCCCTGAACTACCGCCGTTCCATCTGCCAGAGTCGACCTGAGCTCGATCGCGAACGCGGGATGGTGGTACAGGCGTGGAACGTCGAGCCTGTGGTATCCGTCCAATCTACCCCGTGGTTGATGGAGGAGTTTTGTTGTTGTCGGGAGGCTTCCAAGCCCACGGCATCAACTCGCCGATGCGCGACTGCGTCGTGTCGCCGACGCGAATCAGCACATCGGTCAGGTATGCCTGCGGGTCGACATCGTGCAGTTCGCAGGTCGACAGCAGCGACATGAGCGTGGCCATGTTCTCGCCCGCCGTGTCGTGACCAACGAACAGCCAGTTCTTGCGCCCCAGGGCGACAATCCGCAGCGCCCGCTCCGCCACGTTGTTGTCGAGCGGCAGCCCCACATCGTCCAGTACGCGCTTGAGCTCGTCCCAGTTGTTCAGCGTGAAGCCGATGGCGTCGCCCATAGGGCTCTTCGGCGGGTGCAGCGGCTTGTGCTCCGCCAGCCACTTCGCAAATCGGCGCAGCGTCGCCGCCGACTCCGTGCGCCGCATCTGCTGGTGCCGATCCGTGCCGACCACGCCGAGCTTCGCCGCCTCGTGCTCCACCTCGTACAGCGCGCGGATCAGCGCAAGCGCTTCCTCGGCGGCTTGGAGCGAGGTCTGGCGCGCCTTTAAGAAGCGACGGCGCGCGTGGGCCCAGCAGCCGACGCGGGTCCGCGACTCCGGCACGCACACCGCGTTGTAGCCGGAGTAGCCGTCGACCTGCAGCGTGCCCGAAGTGCCGCCGAGCACCGACAGCGGCACCTCGCCGCTGCGCGACGGGCTGAACACGAACGCGATGGCGCGCTCGCTCAGGAACGTCCACTTGTAGGCCCTGCGCGTCTTGTCCTTGGCCTGCACCGGCACAGGCGTCTCGTCCGCGTTGACCCGCTCGGAGGCGGCGACCTCGCGCAGCAGCTCTGCGTGCAGCGGCGCCAGCAGCTCGGCGCTGCGATGGAACAGGTCCGTCAGCGTGGTGCGGCTCGTCGGCACGCCCGCACGGCGGAAGCGCTTGGCGAGGCGATGCACCGGTGTCGCGTCGGCGCACTTCTCGACGACCACGTGGGCGTGAAGGCCGGGGCCGTAGTGCGCGCCATCGACCACGCGCTTCGGCCCAGGTGCGGTCACCATCGTGTTGCAGTCCGAGCACACGTACTTGTGCCGCTTGTGGACCTTGCGCACGAAGCTCGCCGGCACGAAGTCGAACTCCTCGCTCTGCTCGGCGCTGCCGATGTCCTGCAGATGCCCGGAGGCGCAGGTTGGGCAGGCGTGGTCCGCGACCTCGTGCTCGACCTCGACGCTCGGCAGCTTGCTGCGCAGGTCCCGGCGCTCTCGACGCTTGCGCAGGCCCTCCTGGCGTCGACGCTCTTTCGCTTCCGGGCTGTTGTCGCGCCGGCGGATCTCGGTCTCGACCGGCACAACGCGCTCGCGCTTGCTGCCGAAGACCATCTTGCGGAGCTCCGCGACCTCGGCGTCGCGCCTGGCCAGGTCGGTCCGCAGCTGCTCAATCGTGGCGTTGAGTTGCTCGATGGTCGCCTGGAGCGTCCCCACCATCTGGGCGAGCTGGGCGGCGTCGATGTGTGGGGCGTCGGCCATGGACAGCTTCGACCATGATCGGCAGATCGTGTCGATCTTTTTGCTGCTGCTGCCTGGGTGGCCGCCACTTGCGCGCGCGTCGCACCCGACAACGGGCACGAGTACGAGTACGACAGATGGATGGCTCGTCAGTAGAAGCCAGCCCGGCTACTCACCGCACGGACCTCACGCTACCGCTTCGACTTTGCGATAGCCCTGCGAGGGGGAGAGTCGCTTCAGGTGTTTACTCCGTGAGGGTTCCGGCGCATCCTCCACCCGATCAACGAAGAGTGCGGCGAAGAACAAGTTGGCGTGGGGAGGTCACCGTGGAGTCAATTGAGATTGAGATGGAATGCGAGCCGTTGCCGAAGGGCAACCAGAAGGTCTGCCCCTTCTGCGAATCTGAGTACGTCCATCTGGATGCGGTCGAGGAACTTCATCCGACCGACGACTACTCGGCGTATCGAGTGACGACATCACGCACCGGAGCTTCGGTCTCGATCACGTCCACCGCCGAGCCGGTCAAGACGAGCTTCAGGGGAAATGGCGTGTGCCTCGTGCAGTCATGTGAGGAGGGTCACCGCTGGAAGGAGATCCACGGCTTCCACAAGGGGTTCCTCTTCGTGGACGTGCAGCGCCTCCCTGACGCCGAAATCGAAGGGTAGGCCAATTGCGTTCGGAGTTCGTCTGTCACGAAATCGGAGCCGTCAGTGACTCTGAAGATGCTTGAGGCCCTCAATGAATTCGAGCGACCAACCGGCTCAGAGTCGCCAGCTTCCGACGCACCGTGAGGGGAGGTTCTGCCCTGAGTGCAATCAGTGATCTCTGGGGATCCATTGCGCAACATTTCCGGTGTAATATTCCTGGCGAGGTCATCTAGCTTCTGAGCCAGCGAAAAGTGCCGCCCCTACACCTGTCCGGCGGCATAGGCAGGATATTCACAACCGATCTGATGAGCTTCGAGGCAACCGCAACCGTTGCCCACCCATCGAAGACACCCTGGCAGGCAAGCCCAAGTGCGTCGCCCAGTGTCGCTCCCTACTCTTGAGCGGCTCTCTCTAGCCACACCAGGTGGAATTATCATTCCTACGAGTTCATGCTGCCCACCCGGGCTTCTTGCGAATGAGGACAGACAACATGCAGGTTGGAAAGCAAATCGGTGAAGCGGTTGAAGTTACATTGGACAGCTTTCGCTATGCCGCAGCGTCAATCATCGCTCCGCGTGAGTTGGGGCGGTTCATCCTCAAGTCGCCCCAGTCAGCGCTCCAGAGTTTTGGAGTTCTTCTGGTTTTATCATGCATCGTGCAACTTCTTCTCGCCCGAGTGGGGATGTTGCCTGCTGAGAGTGATTCGTCGGTCAAACTCCTGTCGCATCTGCCTCTTCTCGTGGTCTTTGGAGCCTTGGACGTCATTCTCCGGGGTATTGTAATACATCTCCTTGCATCAGCCCTCGGGGGGCGTGGAGGTACAGTTCACTCCATTGCAGCGGTTGGATTTGCGTCAGCGGTTACGAACATCGTTGGCGCTGTCGTCGCGATCCCAGGAGCGGTTGCAGAGTCTGATGAGATGATTCTCGCTGCCAGAATAGGTGTTGGCTTGATCGCATGGGTGCCGATCACAATCACACTATGTGAAGTCCATGAACTCCGCTGGTACAAGGCGCTGGGGTCAACCGTCGTCGCGGGTCTGCTGTTTGGCGTTCTTTCATCATGGGTCTTGTCATTGCAGCGCGATGCAAGCGGCACCTCACTTATGCCATTTGCTGTTATCGAACCACAACAAGTTGAAATCTCGGACTGTCTTGACGAGTCCTTCGGGTTCCTTCGGAGCGACCCGTCTGGTCTGGTTCTTTTTGACTCATTCGGGCACATGGAATTCAGTGATAAGTCGTGCCGCTCGTGGCTGTCGGGCGCTGCGTCTGTTGGAGAGCTTGAGGCTGTCAACAAGACGGCAGTGGCATGTCTAGAAAAAGTGAAACCGCGCTTCTACACAACCCGCAGCCATCATCAAGCTGCAACGAGGATCACAAGTCTAGTAGGCGCGTATGTAGCCCAAAGAAAGAAACTGGGTCTTGCAATGAACTATTTTGATGGGATCGTTCTCTTGAAATCTGAAGTTGCGGTGAGGAAAGCTGTCGTAAGATATCTTCCTAAGTATGGTGTCTATCTGATAACCGCATCCGGAGTTCAAGCCCGTGATGCAGCGCCACGAGCGGCGGCAGCGGCAGAAGGAACGTCTGATCAGAAGTCGGTTCCGAGGCGAGATGATGAATCCAAGGTCGTGCGTAGCAAGAAGAGCGTGAGGCCAGAACCAATGATCAGCAGCCCACACTAGCCACGGCCCAAGGAGCACACGAAACTGGTTTTGGAATCGCGAACCACCTTTCACCTTGAGCCACAGGGCTGGTCGGATGAACACACTTCTTGCCGAGAGCCCTGCTGTCGCAGGACCAACGGGGGCGTTCTGGGTGACACCTTTTGGTGACACCGGGCCATTCTGGGGGACTCTCGGAGACGCTAACTAGCTGAAAACATACCAGCTAGCAGGGTGTCGGACGAACTCCGAAGCCAGGGGTCGCAGGTTCGGATCCTGCGTCGCGCGCCCCAAAATTCCCATCGGAATCAGCAACCCTGCTGTTGGCCTTCGCCCTGCGGGGTTTGCACCAGTTCTTGTACGCTACCGCTGGCGGTCTCGGCGCCGAAGGAGCGACACGCGGAGCCGCGGCCGCGCCCTGTCCGTCGCAGGCCCAGGCCGATTGTGCCAAGCTCCCCGCCTACGTCTGGAGCCCGCCATGTTCGACCTCCGCCTCACGTCCTCGCCTCTCCTCCTGTGCCTGGCCCTGTGCCTGGCGCTGCCAGCCTGCGGCAACGACAAGCCCGACAGCGGCGCCGACACCGCGACCGGCGCCGACGACGCCACGCAGGACGCTGGGTTGGCCGACGCGACCCCGGCGGACACGGGTCCGGCGGCCGACGTCGCCCCCGACGCGAGCCCGCTGAGCTGCCCGGTGCCCGCCGTCGCACAGGGAGCGACCCGCGCTCGCGCGCTGGCCTGCGACGCGGACCTGCCCAAGGGCGACCTGGCCGCGGCCCGGGTCGGCGACCTGGTGCTGGAGAACACCGTCGCCCGATTCGTGGTGCGCACCGGCGCCGCGGGCGAGGCCCTGGTCGGGCTCTTCGGTGGCGACGTGGTCGACGCGGTCCGCATGGACGGCAAGGGCGCTCAGGTGGGGCTCGACATGCTCCGCGAGTGGGTCCCTGTGGTCGCGATGCACCTGCTCAAGCCCGACGCGGTGGTGGTCGCAGACCCTGGTGGGCCGGGCCGCGCCGCGGTGGTCCGGGTCACCGGCACGCTGGCGCCCTTCCCCACCGTGCACGCCTACCTGCCGCTGGACCTGCCCAAGGCCAAGGTGGTCTACGACTATGTCCTGAAGCCGGGTAGCGCCGCGCTCGAGCTCCGCACCACGGTGACGCCCGAGGACGGCAAGAGCGCGGACCACCTGGTCGGCGACGTGACCTTCTGGGGCGGCCAGGTGGGCCTGTATCGACCGGGGAGCGGCGGGCCGGAGAGCGACCTGGACCCGCCGAGCAAGACCCGCGTCCTCGGGCTGGTGGCGACCCGGGCGGGCGGCCAGGTCACCGAGGCGGCCATCGGCTTCGGCAGCCCGGTGTCGACCATCGACGCGGACGGCATCCTCGCGTTCTTGCAGCCGACCGAGCCGAAGATCCCGCCCACCGGGCGGGTCTACGTGCGGCACCTGGCCGTGGGGGGGGACACGACGGCGGGCCTGGCCCAGGCCATGGCCCGGGTCGACCCCGCGGCGGCCAGCTACGGCACGCTCAAGGGCACCGTCTCGGGCCACTGGGACGGCGTCGTGGTCGAGCTGCTCGACGCCAAGGATCTGCCGCTGACGCGGTGCCGCCCGGACCCGTCCGGGGCCTTCTCCTGCCCGGCACCGTCGACCACGCGCGGCGCGCGCGCGATGTGGATCGGCAACGGCGAGGGGCAGGCCGGTGGGCGCGGCCAGTCCACCGACATCGTGGCCGTGGAGGTCCAGGCCGGCGCGGCGTCCACCGTGTCGCTCACGGCCCCCAAGCCCGGGACCCTGACGGTGAAGGTGCGCGACGAGAGCGGCGCCACCATCCCCTTCCAGGCGCGGCTCATCCCTACCGCGTCCGCGGTGGGCGCCGACAAGCGCGTCTATGTCGACGCCGACGGAGACGCCAGCTACTTGCTGCCGCCGGGCACCTGGCAGGTGTGGCTGAGCCACGGCCCGGAGTGGTCCGCGCACACCACGTCCGTGAAGCTCACGGCCGGCGCCACGGTCAAGGTCGACGCCACCCTCACCCGCGTCGTCGACACCACCGGCTGGGTGGCCTGCGACACCCACATCCACGCCGAGCACAGCACCGACAGCGAGGTGCCGAACCGCGAGCGCATCCTGGACGCCATCGCCGCCGGCCTGGACTACGCCGTCGCCACCGACCACGACTACGTGGCGGACTACAAGCCGTGGCTCAAGGCCGCGGGCCTCGACAAGGCCATCACGGTCGCCAGCGGGGTCGAGGTGAGCACGTCGAAGCTCGGCCACCACGCGGTGTGGCCGCTGACCCCGGACGCCAACAAGAGCGGCGGCGGCGGCCCCAGCTGGCACGGGAAGTCCGCCGAGGCGCTCATGACCACGATTCGCGGCGGGGATCCCATGCGCATCCACCAGCTCAACCACCCGCGCGGCTCGCAGTCCTACTTCGAGGGCATCCAGTTCGACCCCAAGACGACGGACAAGAAGCTGCTGACCTTCGACGCCATCGAGCTGCTCAACAGCAAGCGCATCGACGACACCGACGAGGTCCTCGACGACTGGTTCGGGCTCCTGGACCGGGGCATGAAGCACAGCGCCGTGGGCACCAGCGACACCCACACGCTCAGCTCCGGCGCCGGCGGCGCGCGCACCTTCGCCTGGGTCGGCGTGGGCAAGGACGGCAAGGGGCGCGACCGGCAGGGGCACTTCACCGCAGCCGAGGCCGACGCCG
>JAUIAC010000307.1 GCA_030425545.1 bacterium
AGCGACGCGACCCGCGCTTTAGGCCGCGGAGATCTCGGCGTGCGTGCCCCTGTCGAGCGCGGCGCGCTCACGGAGCCGGTGGCGCTGGCGCTCAACCACCTGGCTGACCGCGTGCAACGCGCGCTGGCCCTGCAGCAAGAGCTCCTGCAAGCGGTGGCGCACGAGCTGCGCACGCCCTTGAGCCGGGTGCGCTTCTTGGTGGAGGAGCTCGACGCGAGCGCCAAAGGCGAGGGTAGCCAGCCGTCGCGGCCGCTCGAGGAGCTCGAGGGGGAGCTCGACGCGGTCGACGCGCTGCTGAGCGAGGTCCTGCACCTGGCCGAAGACGCCGTCGCCCTGGAGAGCGCCGCCGAGGCGGTGGACCTGCAGGCGCTTGCCACCGCGCTGGTGGCCCGCGCCCAGACCGCGGAGGGCCCGCGCGTGGAGCTGCAGACCGCGGGCGTCGTGCCGCCGATCGCCGGCCGCAGCGGCCCTGTGCAGCGGGCGCTGCGCAACCTGCTGGCCAACGCGGTCACGCACGCGCGCTCCCAGGTTGTGGTGCGTCTGGCGCACGAGCCAGGGTCGGAGGCGGGCTCGGGCTCAGGCTCCGAAGGCGGCACCGTCGTGTGCACGGTCGACGACGACGGGCCCGGGATCCCGGAGGGGGACCGAGCCGCCGTGCTGCGCCCCTTCGTGCGGCTCAGCGACGCGACGCCTGGGTTGGGCCTTGGCCTCGCCATCGCCCGGCGGGCCGCGGCGAGCACCGGGGCCACGCTGCACATCACGGAGGCGCCCATCGGCGGGGCGCGGGTTCAGATCTGCTGGCCGACCCACGGGGCATGACCCCAGCGGCGGCCGCTCTGCGTTCGCGGACCGCCGCGGCTGGCTCGTCGTGGTCGGTGCGCAGGAGCGACAAAATGTCCGGTATTTCCCCCGGCGAGCTGAGCGACACGGCGAGCGCGGCGAGCTCACTTCTTCGCGCCCACAGACCTCCCCGAGAACGTGCCCTTCACCGGGTCTCCCGCTGCCGTCCCGGCCGTGTGGAGGACGACCTCGCACTGGGTCAACACGGCGTGCGGTGTCTTGGGGTCCTTGCCATGGATCGTCGCCCACATCCCCTTGTGGTCCTCGCACGAGATCGGCTTGCCGACGACGAACGCGGCCGCTGGAATCCCGAAGTGGGCCACCAGGGCGTCGCCCTTGGTGGGCTGGCCGTGGACGACGAGCTCGACCGTGCCTCCCCCCTTGGCCCCGCCGTGGACCTCGGCGCCGACCTTGGCGAACTTCACGCCCTTGCCGTCGAAGGCCAGCTTGAGCGTCCCGCTCCCCGCGGCGAATGGATCCTTGGCCGCCGTCTTGCCGTAGGTCGTCTCGAAGGTCCCCTCCGCCGTGGCCTTGCCGCCCTTGCCGACACCGCCCCCGCTCGACTCGACCCACTTGATCTCGAACGTGCCCGCGATGGCGTCCCCCTTGCTCGGGCCGGCCTTGCTCAACACCAGCCGACCGGTCCACGCCTGGGCCACGACGACCTTGCTACCCGTGTCGACGTTCTCGACCTCCAGCGTCTGGCCCTTGATGCCCGCTCCCCAGCCCTGCGGCACCTGCTCACCCGCGACCAGCGCGGCCGGCTCGATGTCGAAGCTCGCGACGAGCCGCTCGGTGGCGGAGCGTTTGGCAAACAGCTTCAAGGTCACGTGTGCGCTCTTGGTGTCCTGGCCAGCCGTCGCGCCCACCTGCTGTGCCGTGAACGGCTTGCCGTCGAGGGTGGCCGTGAACGCGCCGGCGCCGGCTGCGAAGGGGTCGACGGCGCCGAGGGTGCCGAGGGTGGTCGAGAAGGCGCCGCTGGCCGTGCCGTAGACCTTGTTGCAGAGCGGGGAGCTCCCGCCGCCCTTGGTGATGTAGGACTCCGCAGGCAGGCTCTCCAGCCCGGCCACCATGGCGGCCCGACGACCCGCGACGACCGCACGCAGCGCGTCCATCTCAGCTTTCAGATCGATGTCCTTGGCGAAGTGGTCTGCCGCCAGCGCCGGCGCGACGAGCTTCTCCCAGCTCGTGATCCGCGCCTGCAGCTCCGCCTCTTGCCACCCTTTCTCGAGCATCTGCTGCGTAGCTTGGACCAGCGCCGCGCGGCTCTTCGGCAACCCGTACAGACGCTGAGAGAGCGCGCTGCCAATGATGGGATGGATCGCCGCGCTGCCGCCTGCGCCGCCCTTGCCGCCCTTGCCAGCCGCGGAGAGCGTCATGTCAGCGCCCCACGGAATGAAGTGCATCGGGCCACCGCCGTCGGGGACGTACACGTAGAAGTTGTTGCGGTTGCCGTTGTAACCGTCCCCGTGGCCCACCAGCGTCTCGACCGCCCAGAAGGTGTAGAAGGCCTCGAGGTCGACCAGGCTGGCGATGGCTGGGAGCGCTTCCCCCTCGCCGAGCGCCAGGGCTTGCTGCAGGTCGGTGACGGCACCCAGCGTGGGGTCCGTTGCGGAGGTCTTCGGCTCGAAGGTGTCGGTCCATCCTTGGGCGAAGTCGCTCATGGTGCCTTCGTACAGGCTGCCGTCCGCGTTCTTGAAGTGCCGGGCGATGAAGCGTCTCTTGATGCTGTCCAGGAGTGTGTAGACCCCCAGGCTGCGGCCGTTGACCGTGACGTGCGCGAAGCTGCATCGAGGTGCTGGCACGCCAGCCTGGGCGAAGGTGTAGTAGACGAGGCACTGGCGAACCAGGGCCGGATCCGACTTGTTGTTGTTCAGGGTCAGCCGCTCCAACCCCAGCAGCTCCTGGCCTTTCACATACTTGTCGAACTTGATCTTCAACGAAGGCTTGAAGCTGGAGATCGAGCCGACGAAGCCCTTCTTGCGAACACCCACGTTGGCCATCTTGACGCCGTTGACCGTGACCGTCGCGGGTCGGTAGGTGAACGGGCTGCCAAACGGCTGCTTGCCGCAGTTGGGCGCCAAGAACCCGTCGAGGGGTCGGGTCTGCCAGCGAACGGCATCCCAGTCGTCCTCGGCCATCTCGATGTCGACCTTCAGCAGCGTGTGCGTCTCGAAGAGGACGCCACTCTCCTCGGCCACGGCGTCTGCCCCCGCCGCCGCGTCGGCCTCCGCCGGTGACGCCGCTGTGTCGGTGCAGCTCGCCATGAGCAGCGCGGACACCAGCAGGCGGCCGAGCGCGCTGCGGGGTTTTGCGCGGTCTGGGGTAGGCGGAGTGGGGGGGTTGGGGAGCATGAGAGCGTCCGTGTGTGGGCACCGGTGAGCACGCGCGGCGTGATTTATCAGCTCCCGCGGCGTGGAGGCCCGCGCACGTGCCGCGAGTTCGCCTTCATGCTAGGGCTCAGGCGGCGCAATGCGAGGGAGGCTGACTCGTCGTGGTCGGTGCGCAGGAGCGACAAAATGTCCGGTATTTCCCCCGGCGAGCTGAGCGACAGCCTCTGGCGCGGCGGCATTCAACCGCGGTTTGGCGTCAGCGGCCGCCAACGCTGGCATGCGGTTGAAATAGGTAGGGAATGATGGTCTAACTGCTCCTGTCCTTCACAGGCGTTCTGGCGCCGCCCCCAGTTGCCGCGGTGCCGCGCCGTCTCGGTCGTGGCGCTCGCGAGCGCGACCTCGGGACCGCCGCTCGGTCGCGCGGCGGCGTGGAAACGACGCGTCAGGTGGCCAACAACGGAGGGGAGATGCTCCTCGACCGCTACCAAGATCAGGCGCCGCGCCACGCGATCGTCGTCGCCAACCGTGTGGTGAGCGATCACTACACCGGCGAGGTGCGCACGCTCGTGCTGGAGCTCGCCTACGACGGGGAGCCCGTCCGCGTGGGCCACCACGTGGGGGTGCTGCCGCCCGAGCTGCCCGCCGCCCCGGGCGCGACGCTGGTTTCGTCGCTGCGGCTCTACACCATCGGCCACGTGCGCATTGGCGACGCGGCGCGCACGCTCCGGCTGACCGTGGACGTCAAGCGCTGCTTTGCGCCGCCGGAGCCAGACGGCTTCCGCGCGCCGGGCGTGGTCTCCAACTACCTGTGCGACCGCGCGGTCGGCGACCAGGTTCGGCTCTTTGGCCCGCTCGCGCCTCCGTTCGTGGTCCCGCCCCACGACGACGCGAGCTTGTTCCTGGTGGTCACGAGCGCGGGGATCGCGCCCTTCCGTGAGTTCGTGCGCTACCTGGTCGAGGCGAGCTCACGGTTCCACGGCAAGGTCTGGCTGCTACAGGCCACACCCGACCACGTGCGACCCGTGCCGGTGAGCGTCGCCAGGCACGACTTTCTGCGCTACGCGGACGACCGTGCGTTCGCCGCCTTCGAGCGCGCGTGCACCCGCAAGCACTGGACCGACGCGGCGCCCCTGCCGCCCGACGCGCTGACCACGCGCCACTGGCGGCTGCTCGAACATCCGCGCAGCTCCCTCTATCTCGCGGGGAGCGAGGGCGACGACGCGCTGCTGATTCGGGGGCTCGCCGCGGTGGCTGGCTCCGAAGAGCAGGCACGCATCACCCGCCGCACGATGCGCGCCCAGGGGCGCTGGACGGAGCTCCTCTATGGAGCGCACACGGAAGCGTGAGGCGTCGCAGCGCCGCCCAGTGTCGCAGAGCGTCGCCCGGTATCGCCGAGCGGCGCGTTGACGGAGGCCTCATGAAACCACAGCGCGCCGGAGGTCACCGCTTGGCGCTGGTGGCCCTATGCCTGGCCCTCACAGACTGCGGAGCCGGCGATTCGCCTGACCCTGCTGCCGACGCCGCGACCGACGCTGCGACCGACGCTGCCACATCGCCAGCTCCGAGTGCCGTCGTCTCTCCCGCAGAGCTCGACTTCAGCGGGCTCCAGCGCGACGTCGCCACGACGGCCGAGGTCACGCTGGCCAACGAGGGCGACGCGCCGCTCGAGCTGCGCAAGATCGCGGTGCCGAAGATCCCGAGCCTCTCCGTGCAGCTCGCCAATCAAACCCACGCGTCGGGGGCCACCGCCGCGCTCGACCCGCCCGTTGTACTCGCGCCGAACAGCACCCTGGTCCTCGGCTTGACGGTCACCTCAACGTCGGCCAAGGGCCACAGCGGCCCGCTCCGCATCTGGACCAACGACCTCGCAACGCCAGCTGGCGACGGCGTCGTTGAGGTCGCCGTCAGCCTCAACAAGCACCTGCCTTGTCTCACCCTCGAGCCGAACGACACCGTGGGCTTTGGGCACGTGCTCGTGGGCACCACGGCGACGCGAACGGTCACGCTGAAGAGCTGCAGCCACACCAAGGGGGTCATCACAGCGCTCGGCCTCGCGGGGTCGCCCGCCTTTGGCCTCAACCAGCTCCCGTCTCCGGGCGGCCAGCCCATCTCGAAGGCCAACCCCCTCGTGGTGCTGCCCACCGACACCCTCGAGCTGCAGGTGACCTGCACGCCGCCGTCTGCCCAGACCGACGCCAGCGGCGCGCCGACGCCTTTTGTGGCCAAGCTCCAGACCGAGGACAACACGGAGGCCTCAGGGAGCGCGCTTACGCTGTCCTGCATGGGCACGGCCACCCCCTGCGCCACCGCCGTGATCGACAGCACGCAGGGCAACGCCATCGTGCCGCTCGACACGCTCGCGCTCTCCGGCAAGGCGAGCTTCGCGCCCCCGAAACACAAGGTCGCGAAGTGGAAATGGAGCGTACTCGCCCAGCCGGCCGGCTCCGACGACCACGCGTTCTGGCCCAACGACGCCGCTCCCGAGGTCCAGTTCGGCCACAAGCGGATCACCCATCAGGGCAAGGAGGTCATCTCCGTGAACGTGGCGGGCACCTATGAGTTTGGCCTCAGCGTGTGGGACGACAGCGGCGTGGAGAGCTGCGCGGCGGCCACGCGGACCGTCGAGGTCGTGCCCGACAAGACCCTGCACGTCGAGCTCACCTGGGACACCCCGGCCGACACCAGCAAGCTCGACGCGGCCGGCGCCGACCTCGACCTGCACTTCGCCCATCCGCTCGCGAGCGCAGCGCCCATCTGCACCGACCCGCCGACGATGTGCGGCAACAAGCCCTGCAAGTGCCAGAGCGACGGCGACAAAGACGGCAAAGCGGACCCCTGGTTCCACACGCCCTTCGACTGCTTCTGGTTCAACGCGAACCCCAACTGGGCGGACCAGAGCCCGGCGGTGGCCGACAACCCCAGCCTCGACCTCGACGACACCGACGGCTGGGGGCCGGAGGTGATGACCCTCAACAAGCCCGAGGCCAACGTGACCTATCGCATCGGCGTGTTCTACTGGGACGACCACGACTTCGGCCCGTCGACCGCGCGGGTGCGCATCTACCGCGCGGGGACCCTACAAGCCGATGTGACCTCGCCGAGCCTGAAGCAGTGCGACATGTGGTGGGTCAAAGACCTCACGTGGCCCACGGGCGCGCTCGTGAACGTCGGAGGCAAGCCAGGCGGCGTGGTCACGCCCGGCTACACGACCAAGTTCACCAACGCGTTCGGTGGCAACTGCTCCAAGTGAGAGGGCTGAGCGACAACCGCCACCGCCGACACTTCCACAACAGAAGTCCAGCCGCGAGTTGCTAGGGTGCTCGTCGTGGTCGGTGCGCAGGAGCGACAAAATGTCCGCTATTTCCCCCGGCGAGCTGAGCGACACCGCGCGTGCGCGCCAGCTGCTGGGCAGCGGTGAGGCACAGGGCTGGCGCGGCGTCATCGAGTGGACCACGAAGCAGGGGCCGCAAGCGCCAGATGACGACATGCCCGGCCGCGCGGCGACTTGTCGGAGCAGCGTGGGAACCACTAAGGTCGGCCCCGCTCCCCACAGCCCTTCCCAGGAGTGTCCATGAGCGACCCTGCGCCCGCCCGCCTAGTGAGCGGGCACCCGGCGGCCGCCGTCGGGCTGCTGATCGTGCTTCTCTGCGTCGCGTGCGACAAAAATGCACCGACGGAAGGCGGCTCGAGCGGCGACGCCGGTCTAGACGCGGGGACGGACGGCGCCGGCGGCGTGGACGTGCCCGCCGACACGGCGGCTGGGGCAGACACGAGCCCTGCTGTGCCGGTCTGCCCGGGCGGTACAGGCTGCCCCTGCGACGGCGCTAGCGACTGCGACAGCACGGTCTGCATCTCCACCAACGAAGG
>JAUIAC010000007.1 GCA_030425545.1 bacterium
ACCTCTGTCGACGCAGGGGTGATGCACGAGGGCGAGGAACATACGCATGGGCATCGTCCAGTCAAGCAGGAATCGCCGGAAATCACGGCGGAGGTCGCTGTGCGCCGCCTGCGCGGGGCACGAGCCCGCCGGCACGAGCGGGCGGCTCGCCACGGCCGCAGGGTCTCTACAGCGCGAGAGGGGCTCCGGTCCAGTGCCGCGGCGCCCCCGGGAGCGTGTGGCGCAACACGCTCCTGCGGCCGACCGCTACCCCTCGTCGCCCGAGTCAGCCTTGCGCCTGCGCCGCCGCCCCTTTTTCGCCGGCGGCGGAGGGCGGCTCGCTGCATAGGCGGCCCATAGATCGGGCCGGCGCTCCCGCGTCCGCGCCTCGGCCTGCTCGCGCCGCCAGGTCGCGATCTTGGCGTGGTCGCCGGAGAGCAGGATCGCCGGCACCTCCTGCCCCTGCCAGACCCGCGGCCGCGTGTAGTGGGGGTACTCGAGCAGGCCGGCGCCGTGGGACTCCTCCACCGCGTCCGGGTTGGCCCCCGCGGCGGTCGAGAGCCCGCGCTGACTGCCGAGCGAGGCCGCGTTGCCGACCATGCCGGGGCGCAGCCGGGCGGTGGCCTCGACGATGGCCATGGCGGCCACCTCACCTCCGTTCAACACGTAGTCACCCAGCGACACCAGCTCGTCTGCGGCCTCTTCGACCCGCGCGTCGAAGCCCTCGTAGCGCCCGCACAGCAGCGTGATCCCGGGGCCCGCAGCCCAGCGCCGCGCCGTCGCCTGGTCGAAGGGGCGCCCGGCCGGCGAGAGCAAGACCAGCGGCGTGCGCTGCCCCACCTCGGCCTCCTGCAGCGCGCGCACCGCGGCGACGCAGGCCATGACCGGGTCGGGCTTGATCACCATGCCGGCGCCGCCACCGAAGGGCGCGTCGTCCACCTTGCTGTGCTTGTCGGTGGCGAAGGCGCGCCAGTCGTGCAGGTGCAGGCTCAGCAGCCCACGGGCGCGCGCCTTGCCGATCAAGCTCTCGTCGAGAAAGCCCGCGAAGAGCCCGGGAAAGAGGGTCAGGATGTCGGTCCGAAAGGCCCTCGGCGCCGCCGTCTCCGGCGGAGGGGTCCCCGGGTCGGGGGCCTGCGTCAGCTCGGTCACGGTCTAGACCTGCCAGTGCGACAGGTCGCGAACCCGCACCACGCCGGCCTCCTCGCCGATGGAGGTGACATAGTCCGGCTGCAGCGGCACCAACACGTCGCCGCCGGTGTCGAGCCGGATCTCCAGCAGCTCCGACGCGCCGCTGTGCAGGTGCCGCACCACCCCAAGCCGATCGCCGCTGTCCGCGTCGAGCACGGCCGCTCCCAGCACGTCCACATGGTAGAACTCGCCGTCCTCCAGGGGCGGCATGGCCTCCCGCGGCACGGAGAGCTCGCCGTGGGTCAGCCGAGACGCCGCGTCGCGATCGTCGACCCCCTCGAAGGCCACGATCCACTGGTCGCCGCCCTGCCGCGCGCCTTCCAGCCGCACCAGCCGCGGCGGCTTGCCCTTCTGCCGCAGCCGCAGCTCGTCGACCTCGAAGATCAAGGTCGAGTCGGCGTTGAAGGGCCGCACCTTCAGCTCGCCGTTCACGCCGTGGGGCCGACCGATCTTGGCCATGGCCACCCACTTGCGCGCAGGTGCCCGCTCGTCGGGGCTCGCCTCGGGGCTCGTAGGTGTCGGGGTGTCCCCTCCGCGCTCGGCGGCGGGCAGCTTCGTCGCGCTCATTGCGGGATCCACTCGTCCTTGAGCGGCCGCGCCATCAGCTCGTCCAGCGCGCTCATGAGGTCCTGGCCCTCCCACAGCACCCGGTAGGCGCCCTCGATGATCGGCACCTGCTCGGCGACCCCCAGCTTCTGCGCCAGCTGCCACGCCGAGCGGCTCGTGAGCACGCCCTCGGCCACGGTCACCGTCGAGCCCAGGATGTCGTCGAGCGACTCGCCGCCCCCGAGCCGCTTGCCCACGGTGCGGTTGCGGCTGAGGTCGCCAGTGCAGGTCAGCACCAGGTCGCCCATGCCGGCGAGGCCCTGCAAGGTCAGCGGGTTGGCGCCCTTGCGCACCGCCATCCGCGTGATCTCGCCCAGCCCGCGGGTGATCAGCCCCGCCCGCGCGTTGTGCCCGAAGCCCAGCCCGTCCGCGGCGCCGGTGCAGATGGCCATGACGTTCTTCAGCGCGCCGCCCATCTCCACGCCGATGACGTCCCGCGTGGTGTAGCAGCGAAAGCGGCTCGTGCTCATCAGCCGCTGCACCTCGTGACCGATGCCCGGCATGAAGCTCGCCACGGTCACCGCGGTCGGGTGCTCCATGGCCACCTCTTTCGCGAACGAGGGCCCGGAGAGGTAGGCCAGCTGGCTGTGCAGCCGGCGCGGCAGCACCCGCTCGAGGATCTCGTTGACCGTCTCCAGGCTCTTGTTCTCGATGCCCTTGGAGCAGCTGACGATGATGTGATCGTCGGTCAGCCAGTCGACGCAGCCCCCCACCACCTGGCCGACATAGGGCGTCGGCGTCACGGTCAGCAGCAGCTTGGCGTGGCGGACACAGGCCTCCATGTCGCTGGTGGCGCTCAGCTTCTCGGGCACCTCGAAGCCGGGCAGGAAGATCTTGTTCTCGCGCGCCTCGTTGACGTCGCGCACCACGTCGGCCTCGCGCGCCCACAGCACGGTCTCGTGACCGGCGCGCGCCGCGTGGATCGCCAGGGCCGTACCCCAGGCTCCGGCGCCGATGACGCCGACGGTCGTGGTCTCGCTCATGGTCTGGCTCCGTGCTCTGGGGCCTCCGCGTCGCTGGCGCGCCGACCCCTCGTGTCTGTCGCGACAGTGTGCGCGCCGTGCGTCGCCGCGCCAAGGGGGCTCGTCTCGCCCTCATCGGCCGGATGCTCGGAAGCGACCTGACGCCGAGCCCGCGACGTCCCTCAGCCGCGCCAGGCCTCGCCGCCGTCGGTGTGGGCCTCCACAAAGAGGTCCCGCAGCGTCCGGTCCCGCCCAGCCGTCTTGGCGCGCCGCCGCGCCCAGTCGCGCAGCTCCTTCACCTGCTCCTCGTAGGTCTCCACGAAGGGCACCGTGTCGGTGAGCGCCTTCTCCAGGTCGGCGTCGCTCAGCCCGCGGCGCTCGTCGAAGGCCACCGCCAGGGCCTCCACCACCGCCTGCTCGATCTCCGCGCCGGTGAGGCGGTTCGCCAGCCGCGCCAGCTTGCTCAGGGCGAAGCGCTCGGGGTCGCGGCCGCTCCGCCGCAGGTGGATGGCCAGCACCTCTTCGCGCACCTCCGGGTCCGGCAGATCGACGAAGAAGGTCTCGTCGAAGCGACCCTTGCGCATCAGCTCTGCGGGCAGGTGGTCGACGCGGTTCGCCGTCGCCGCGACGAAGATGCCGTCGGGGTGCTCGGCCAGCCAGGTGAGGAAGGTGCCGAAGATCCGGGCGGTCACGTCGGAGCCCTGGGTCGCCCCAGCGAAGGCCTTGTCAATCTCGTCGACCCAGAGCACCACCGGCGCCATGGCCTCGGCCACGGAGAGCGCGTGCCGCAGGTTCTCCTCAGGGGCCGAGTCCCGGGTGAAGAGTCGGCCGAGGTCGAAGCGCAGCAGCGGCAGCCCCAGCGCCTGCGACGTCGCCTTGGCGAAGAGCGACTTGCCACAGCCCTGCACGCCCACCAGGAGCAGCCCGCGGGGCGCTGGCAGCCCGAACTTCCGGGCCTCGTCGCCCAGCGCGCGCCGCCGCCGGCGCAGCCACGCCTTCAGCGAGTCCATGCCGCCGATGTCCTCGAGGCTCGGCGCGCCAGAGGCGACCTCGAGCACCCCGCCATGGGCGATGAGATCGCGCTTCTCCGCGTGCAGGGCGGACACCACCGAGTCGTCCTCCTGCAGCCGGCCGAGCCGCAGCCGCCGCAGCGCCCGCCGCAGCTGCGCCCGCGTCATGCCACGCGACGCCTGCAGACACCGCTGCACCAGGTTCAGGTTGGGCTGGCGCCCGTCCTCGTCGGTCAGCGCGCTGAGGACCACGTCGCGCAGCTCGCCGTCGCCGGGCAGCCCGAGCTCCAGCACCACCCGCTCGCGATCGAGCTCGGGGCACGGGCGGCGATAGGCCGAGAGCAACACCACGGTGTGCCCACCCCGCTCGACGTCGCGCAGGCTCTCGCCCAGGAGCTGGACGAAGCGCTCGGTCACCAGCAGGTGGTGCGCCGCGGGGATCACGCACACATGCCGCTCGGTCTGCGCCAGCAGCTCTTCGATGGCGTCGCAGCCGGCCTCCTCCAGGGGGCGCCGCCCAAAGCGGGGGGCCAGCACCGTGCGCCCGGCGCGGCGGGCGGCCTCGCCGATGACACGGCGCGCGTCCGAGGCGTCGCTGCTGATCACCTCGAGCAGCGGATAGCGGGCCGACATGCGGTTGTAGAGCGAGTTGCTGCGGTCCACCTGACCCTCCCTGTGCCCCCGGCTAGCGCCGCGGCGGCCGCCCCACCTGCCCGGGGATGTCGATGGCGTAGCGCTGGATCTTGGTCAACAGGTTGCGCTGCGAGATCTCGAGCAGCTGCGCCGCGTGGGTGCGGTTGCCGCCGGTGCGTTTCAGCGCGGCCTCGATCAGCGCGCGCTCGGTGGCCTGCACCGCCCGCGGGATGCTCAGCGTGTCGGTCGGCAGCGAGAGCCCGGGGGCCGCGTCGTCGTCGTCCTCCGGCGCCGCGGTCCGCACCTGGGCGGGCAGGCCCTCCACGCCGATCTCCGGGGTCTCGCTCATGACGCAGGACTGCTCGATGACGTTCTGCAGCTCGCGCACGTTGCCCGGCCAGCCGTAGGCCATGAGGCGGGCCATGGCGTGGGGGTGCACGCCGGTGATCTCCGTACCCAGCCGCTGGTTGGCGCGGCTGACGATGAACTGCACCAGCAGCGGGATGTCCTCCACCCGCTCGCGCAGCCCTGGGACCTGCAGATCGATCACGCTCAGGCGGTAGAAGAGGTCCTCACGAAAGCGCCCCTCGGCGACCCGGTCACGCGCCGGCACCGCGCTCGCGGCGATGACCCGCACGTCCACCGCGGTGGTCTGGTTCGCGCCCACCGGCCGCACCTCACCCTCCTGCAGCACCCGCAGCAGGCTCACCTGCAGGTGCAGCGGCAGATCGACGATCTCGTCGAGGAAGAGCGTGCCGCCGTGGGCCTGGACAAAGAGGCCGGCCCGGTCTGTGGACGCGTCGGTGAAGGCCCCGCGCACATGGCCGAAGAGCTCGCTCTCGAGCAGGTTCTCCGGGATGGCGCCGCAGTTCACCGCGACGAAAGGCCGCCCGCGCCGGGGCGAGGCCGCGTGCAGCGCGCGGGCGACCAGCTCCTTGCCGGTCCCCGACTCGCCATGCACCAGCACCGTCGACGTGAAGCGCGCCACCCGCTCGATCTTCTTGAAGAGCGTGCGCATGACCTCGCTGCGCCCGACCATGCCGTGAAAGAGCTCGCCCGCCCCCTCGGGGACCTCGCTCTCCTTGCGCGTCGCCCGCAGCTCCCGGCTCGCCCGACGTCGCCGCGCGCTCCGGGGCCGGTCCATGCGGGCCCGCTCCAGCGCCAGCTCCACCTTCAGCTCGACCTCGGGCAGGCGAAACGGCTTGCTCAAAAAGTCCACGGCGCCCGAGCGCACCGCGTCCAGGGCCACGTCGAGCTCCCCGTAGGCGCTCATGACGATGGTGGGCGGCAGCCGCTCCTCCCGCTTGAGCTGTTGCAGCAGCTCGATCCCGGTCATGCCCGGCATGTGCACGTCGAGCAGCAGCAGGTCCGGCGCCTCCTTGCTCAGGGCGTCCAGGGCCTCTTCGGCGCTCTCCGCACCCACCGTCGTGTGCCCCGCGCGCTCCAGGTGGTCCTGGATGAGCCGGGCGAAGGTCTGCTCGTCATCGACCACCAAGATGGTCGCGCGCTGCTCTTTGGCTCGGGTGGTGCTCATCGACGAGGGGTCCGTGTCACGGGGGCTTCACACTCCTAGCTCGCGTTGTGCCGGCTCTCCTCGACCCAGGCCATGCGCACGTCGTGGAGCAGGCGGATCATCAGCTGCTCCTCTTCGTCGTTGAGGTTGCCGCGCGTCTTCTCCTGCAGCATGGCGAGCATGTCGATGCTCTGGCGCGCCAGGGCCAGGTTCGGCTTGGCGTTGCCGCCGCTCGGGTCGGGCACCTTGCCGAGGTGCAACATCACCGAGCTCGCCAGGGAGAGTACGAAGGTCGAAAAGTCGATGGGAGTAGCTTTGGAGTCAGCCATGTCACCTCGGGGGGGATGCAGATGAGCGCCCGGTCGGAGGGGCGGGCCGACACAGAGTAGCGCGCCAGACCTCTGAGTCACATGCCGGGGCCAAAACTTCGTCGCAGCGCGCGGGTCTGTGGACCCGTCCGCCCGCGTCCACATTGCGCGCTGTCCGAGACCGGTTATCTTGCGGCGGCATGTGCGCGGCTCGACCGCGCCGGGCACGCCGAAGCCGCACTTGGGCGCCGCCCCCGCGAGGGAATGCCGACGGCCGCTCGCGGGTTGAGACTCTCTGGGCGCGCGGCGCCCACGCACATCGTTCGGTCGCGCCGCATGCGGCGGCGTCCCCAGGAGTACCCCGCCATGGCGCGTGAGCCCATCCTCAACAATCCCCTGGAGCAGTACCTCCGTGAGGTCAACGCCTACCCGCTCCTGACCCGGGAGGAGGAGTACGAGCTGGCGGTCCGCTACCGCGAGACCGGCGACCCGGACGCGGCGCGCGCCCTGGTCACGGCGAACCTGCGTTTTGTGGTCAAGGTCGCCTACCAGTTCTCGAACTATGACATCAAACTCACCGATCTCGTGCAGGAAGGGAACATCGGTCTGATGAAGGCCGTGCAGAAGTTCAAGCCCGACACCGGCTACCGCCTCATCAGCTACGCGGTGTGGTGGATCAAGGCCTACATCCAGAACTACATCATCAACACGTGGTCGCTGGTGCGCGTCGGCCCCGTCTCCCAGCAGCGGAAGGTCCTCTTCGGCAAGCGCGAGCTCCCGGCGCCTTCGGTGCAAGGCCACAGCGACGTGCGCCAGGTCAACGCAGACGGGGACGTCACCATCATCGACGTCGACACCAACGTGAACGCCGCGCGGGCCGCCGAAGCCGAGGCCGCCGCTGCCAAGGCCGCCGCCAAGGAAGCCGAGTCCGACGACGCCACCTTCCTCATCGCCGCCGAGGCCGCGTCGGCCCCCACCCGCCGGGTCCGCAAGAACCGCAAGCCCACGCCGGAAGAGGTGGACGGCTGGCGCAAGGCCGCCCAGGCGGCGCGCCGCGACATGAACTTCGACGGCAGCATCTCCGAGGACGGCCGCATGACCCTGGGGGAGACCCTGGCGTCGCCGGAGCCGACCGCGGAGGAAGAGTTCGCCAGCGCCGAGATCACCGCGCTGGTGGCCGAGCGCCTGGCCGAGCTGCACGCCGACCTCAACGAGAAAGAGCAGACCATCCTCCAGGACCGGCTGCTCTCCGACGACGGGCGCACCCTGCAGGACGTCGGGGATCAGTTCGGCATCTCGCGCGAGCGGGTCCGTCAGATCGAGGCCAACCTGAAGAAGAAGATCGCGCGTCGACTCGAGAACCTCGGGCCCATCGCGCTGCTGGAGCCGCCCCGCCCCTGAGCGAGGTGCCGCCCCCCCAACGCCCATGGTGAGGTCGCCCGTGGCGACGCGGCCCGTGGCGACGCTGCCCGTGGCGACGCTGCTCGTGGGAGCGCCGCCTTCGACCCAAGGTCCAAACGCGAGAGCGCCCGCGTCTTCTGAGAGGGCGCGGGCGCTGTCGATCGACCTGCGGCGGCGGCTCAGCTGGCCGCTGGCGCGTCCGTGGACTTGGCGCGGCGTCGGCGCACCACCGTCGACTTGGCGGGCTCCTCCCCTGCCGCGGCGCGCTTCGCAGCCTTGCCAGCCTTGACGCCAGCGACCCCGCGCTTGGCGGGCGCCTTCTTCTTGGCGGCGGCCTTCTTCGCAGGGGCCTTCTTCTTGGCGGGGGCCTTCTTGGCGGGCGCCTTCTTGCCCTTGGCCCCGCGCTTCTTCACCGGCTTGCCGTAGCGCGCGAGCCGCTCCAGCGCCAAGGCCATGTCGACCTCGTCGAGGGGCACCCCCTTGGGCAGGGACGCGTTGTAGGCGCTGTCGGTCACGTAGTAGCCCCAGGGGCCCTTCAGCACACGGACGTCGGCCTCGGTCTCCGGGCTCTTGCCCAGGACGACGCCCTCCTTGTCCTTGCGCGCCTGCTCCAGCAGCACCGTGGCCTTGGCTACGTCGACCTCGGTCGGGTCCAGGTCCCGCAGGTTGTAGTTGGTCTTGCCGTCCGTGATGTAGGGCCCCCAGCGACCACGCCACAGCGAGATCATGACGCCGTCGCTCTCGCGCTTGCCGATCTCCGAGAGCATCTCGCGCCCGCGGGCGCGCGGCATCGCCAGCATCGCCAGGGCGGTCTCCAGGTCCACGTCGACCGCGAAGGTCCCCGGCTTGAGGGAGCGGCTCTCATCGCCACACTTCACGTAGTCGCCGTAGCGGCCCACGAGCGCCAGCACAGGCTCCTTCTTCTCCGGGTGCAGCCCCAGGTCGCGGGGCAGCGAGAGCTGCGCGATCGCCTTCTCGAGCGTCACGTCCTCGGCCTTCATGCCCTTGCTCAGGCTGACCATCTTCGGCTTGTCGCCGCCCTTCACCGCGCGGCCGAGCTGCAGGTACCAGCCGTAGCGGCCGTTGCGCAGGAAGACCTCGGTGCCGTCAGCGTCCTCGCCGAGCGGCGCGTCGCCCTTCTCCTTGTCCTCGATCAGCTTGATCACGGCCGCGACGTCGAGCTCGTCGGGCGCGACCTCGTCCGGCACCGTCGCGGTGCGGTCGCCCATCTTGACGAAGGTGCCGTAGCGGCCGATGCGCACGTCGACGCGGGTGCCCTCGTGCTCACCGACCGGCACCGTGCTGGCCGTGGCCGGGTCGATCTCGTCGCGCACCTCGTCGAGCAGCGGCACCAGCCCCTTCACCGCGTCCGGGGCCGCGTCGGCGCCGAAGCCCTCACGGTAGAAGGCGCGCAGGTAGCTCGCCGAGTCGGCCTCGCCGCGCGAGATCGCGTCGAGGCGCGCCTCCATCTCGGCCGTGAAGCCGTAGTCCACCAGGTGCGGCATGTGGCGCTCGAGCATCTGCACCACAGCCATGCCCATGAAGGTCGGCACCAGCGCGCTGCCGCGCCGGAAGGCGTAGGCACGCTCGAGCAGCCCCTGGATGATCGCGGCGTAGGTGGACGGTCGGCCGATGCCCTTGTCTTCGAGAGAGCGGACCAGCGACGCGTCGGTGAGGCGCGCGGGCGGCCGGGTGAAGTGCTGCAGGGCCTCGACGGCCGGATCTTCGCCCCAGGTCAAGGTGTCGCCCTCGGCCATGCGCGGGAGCATGCCGTCCTCGCCGGTCTTCTTGGGCGAGGCGACCGCGAGGTAGCCGGGAAAGACGATGACGCGGCCGCTGGCGCGGAACACGGCCTGGCCGATGGAGATGTCCACGGTGGTCTGCTCGAGGCGCGCGTCCACCATCTGGCTGGCGACGGCGCGCCGCCAGATGAGGTCGTAGAGCTTCAGCGCCGCGTCGTCGAGCTGCTTGCGCGCCTCGTCGGGGTGCACAAAGCGCGTGCCCGCGGGGCGAATCGCCTCGTGGGCTTCCTGCGCGCCAGCGCTCTTGGTGGCGTAGGTGCGCGGCGCGTCGGGCAGATGATCGTCGCCGTAGCCCTCGCTGATCGCGGCGCGCGCGGCCTCCACCGCCTCGTCGGACAGGTGGGTCGAGTCGGTACGCATGTAGGTGATGAGACCCTGCTCGTACAGGCTCTGCGCCAGCCGCATCGTCCGCTGAGCGCTGAGCTTGAGCTTGCGGTTGGCCTCCTGCTGCAGGGTCGACGTGGTGAAGGGCGCCGAGGGCCGCTGCTTCTGCGGCTTGACCTCGCGCTTGGCGACCGTGGGCGTCTGCGCCAGGAGCCCGCGCACCAGCTCGGCGGCCGCGGGCGCGTCGAGCAACAGGCTGTCGTGGTTCTTGCGCGCGCCGGTGGTGCTGTCGAAGTCGCGGCTGCTCGCGATGCGCTGGTCGTTGACCCGGTTGAGCGTCGCGGTGAACGCGGTGCCGTCCGTGCCCTGGAGCTTGGCCGTGGCGTCCCAGTACTCGGTGGTGCTGAACGCGATGCGCTCCCGCTCTCGCTGAACGAGCATGCGCAGCGCCACGCTCTGCACCCGGCCAGCGCTCAGCCCCGGCTTGATCTTGCGCCACAGCACCTGGCTCACGTCCCAACCGTAGAGCCGGTCGACGACGCGGCGGGCGCGCTGGGCGTTCACCAGGTCCATGTCCAGGTCACGCGACGTGTCGAGCGACTGCTGGATGGCCTTGCGCGTGATCTCGCGAAAGACCAGCCGCCGCACCGGCACCTTGGGCTTCAGCTCTTCGACCAGGTGCCAGGAGATGGCCTCCCCCTCGCGATCATCATCTGTCGCGAGGTAGAGCGCGTCGGCCTCCTTCAGCTGGCGCTTGAGGGTGTCGATCTGCCGCTTCTTGGAGTCGGGGACGCGGTAGATCTCCTCCAGCGGGTCGAAGCCGTTGTCGATGTTGATGCCGTACTTGACCCACGGCTCCTGACGCCGCTTGTCGTTGGCCTTCAGGTCGCCCTTGCGGGTCACCAGATCACGGACGTGGCCGACGCTGGCCTCGACCTCGTAGCCCTCGCCCAGGTACTTGCGAATGGTCGACGCCTTGGTCGGGCTCTCGACGATCACCAGCACAGGGCCTTTCTTGGCCGAGGTCTTGGCGGTGCTTGCGGGTGCCATCAGGTCTCCGTGTGTCTACCCAGGGGGGTCGGGCCAGCGTCCGAGGGCGCTGGCGCTTCACCGCTGTGCTGCCGCTTGGTGTAGCGGCCGAAAGGGTCTCGTGTGACTGCGCCTGTCATTGTCCAGTGCAGCAGCAAGCGCGCGACCACGCTCCGTGCGTGACCGCCCTGTTGCACCAGGGACTCCAACGAGGCGCCAGCCTCGGTGAGCGCCCCCGCAACCGCGTCTCGGACCGCGTCCGGGACGCCGCTTGGAGCCGACAAGGCCTGCTCCTCCCGCCCCGTCGTTCGGGGCGCAGCGGGCGCGTATCGTTGCCAGCGCCCGCCGGTGGCGTCAATGGGCACCTTGGTGGATCCCGCCTTCAGCGCCTCGTGAGCGGCGCCTCCTGAGGGGGGCGCAGGGCCCTGCGACGAGGCCGTCCGCATCGGTAGCCCCACCTGCCGTGGGGCCTGGTTGAGGGGCTCGGCGGCGCCCTTGCCGCGGGGGCCCTTGGGCGGGCTGACGTCCCGCCCGTGCAGGTCGCGGGCCTGCTCCAAGGCGCCCACGAACCACCCCGCGTCGTCCGGGTGAGCCAGGGCACGCGCGCCCGCGCTGAGCAGCAGGTTGCCGCCGGCGGCGTGCTCCGTGCCCGGGCTCCACGGCACCGCCAGCACCGGCACGCCGAGGCGCCACGCCTCGCGGGCGCAGTGGAGCGAGCCTGAGCGCAGGTCGGCGCACACGACCACCACCGCGTCCACCGCCCGCGCCAGCACCCGGTTGCGCAGCCGGTAGTGGCTCAGGTGGTGCGGCGTGCCCGGCGCGACCGGGCTCAGCACGGCGCCTTGCCGCCGCACCTGGGCGAAGAGCTCGCCATGGTTGGGCGGCTGGTGAGCGCCATGGGCGGCTGGGGACACCAGCACTGTCGGCGCCCCCGCGGCCAGGGCCGCGCGGTGAGCCACCGCGTCCACCCCGCGGGCGCCGCCGCTGTAGATCACGGCCCCGTGGGCCACCAGCGCGGCGCAGAGATCCTGCCCGAACGCGCGCTGGGCCCCGGTCGGGCGGCGCGAGCCGATGACGCCGACCCGGACCCCGGTCGGCGGTTCCGGTCGACCGTCGAGCCACAGCGGGCCTCGAAAGGGGCGGCGAAGCACGGTCGCCGGGTCGACAGGGGTGGCGGCTCGGTCGCCGTGGGGCAGGGTCATCGCGTCCTCCAAGGAGGGCGCTGATCGCGCCCCTACCTCTTCCGACGCGCGCCGCGCGGATTTTCGTCACAGGGCGGTCAAAATAACTGGGCGCCGCCGCGCCGCGTCCGTGCCGCGTCGGCGGCTGGGCTACGCGCTCGCCCCGCGGCGCACCAGCTTGCAGGCATAGAAGGCGTCGACGCCGTGCCAGAGCGGGTGCGATCGCAGCGCCCCCTGGGCGTCGAGCAGGGGCTGCACCCAAGCCGGCTGCGCGTCACGCCGCGCCCGCTCGAACTCCGGGTTCTCCGCCAGAAAGCGGGCGATCACGAGCGGGCCCTCTTCGTGTGCAAACGAGCACACGGCGTACATCAGCTCGCCGCCCGGACGCACCAGGGGGGCCGCCTGCTGCAAGATCGCCCGCTGCAGCGCGTGGTTGCGTGGCAGGTCCGCCGCGCGGCGTCGGTGGCGAATCTCCGGGCGTCGCCGCAGCGTGCCCAGCCCGGTGCACGGCGCGTCGACCAGCACACGATCGAAGCTCCCTGGCGTCAGCTGCGCCGCGTCGAGCGGCTGGCTCGCGTCGGCCGCGACCGTGTCGCGCAGCGCGAAGCCGGCCTCGCGCACCAGCTCCTCAGCGGCGGCCAGTCGCTCGCTCCCCACGTCCACCGCGGTCACGTGAGCGCCGGTGGCCGCGAGAAAGAGCGACTTGGCGCCGCGCCCCGCGCACATGTCGACCACCTCTTCGCCCGCCTGGGCGCCCAGCCACTCGGCGATCGCCGCGCTGGCGCCGTCCTGCGGGATCAGCTGCCGCCCGCCAAAGAGCCGGCCGGCGTAGGGGGAGCCGCCCAAGACCTCCCAGGTGCCCGGCACGTCGCCCACCTTCGCCACCTCCAGCCCGTCGGCTCCGAGCTGCTTCAGCGCGTCGTCCTGGGCCGGCGCGACCACGTGCACATGGGCGGGAGCGCGCTCGCAGAAGGCCGCCTCCAGCGCGTCCGGATCCAGATTCAGGTCCTGGGCGTAGCGCCGCACCCGCTCCGCGATCCACGGCGGCAAGTCACCCACCGTGCCGTCGCGCCACGGCCGCTCTCGGGTCAGCCGGCGCAGCACGGCGTTGACGAAGCCCACGCGTCGCTTGCCCAGGCTGTCTCGCGTCTCGTCGATCGTCGCCGCGATGGCGGCGTGGTCGGGCACCCGGTCGAGGGCCGCCAGCTGGTACGCGCCCAGGCGCAAGATCTCGAGCACGTCCGGGTCGACGCCGCGCAAACCCCGGTCGATCGCGGTCAGCAGCCACGCGTCGAGGGCCCGCCGTCGCCGGAGCACGCCGTAGACCAGCTCGGTCGCGAGCCCACGGTCCTCCGGGCTCAGCTGGGGATCGACACGCAGCGCCTGATCCAGCGCGGCCTGACTGCCGCGCCCCCACTCCCGCACGATGTGCAGCGCGTCGAACGCGCGGCGTCGGGCGCCGTCACGGGCGGGCCGGTCAGGGACCGCTGGGCCATAGCTCATCGAGGACTCCTGGGGGCCCGGTCGACCGCGTGCTCTGGGGCGTGCGCGCCGCACCGGGGCTGCGTGTCACATCGCGTGTGTCTTCGACCCTGTCAAGGCGCCGTGCTACACCCCGACCCGCGGCCTCTTGGATCCACAGGTCACGACCTCGCCCACGGCGCGTCCCCCCGGAGTCTCTGGCATGGCCACCCCCCCGAACGCAGCCCAGGACGCGCGGCCCTCGTCGGCCAAGGCGCAGCTTCGGCGCTGGCTCCCGCTCGTCGGCACGGCGGTGCTGCTGGGCTACCTCGGCTACACCACCGACATCGACGGCATTCGCGCCGCGTTCGCCCGCGCCGACCTCGGCGCCGCGCTGGGCATCCTCGTGGCGGCGACGCTGGTGACCTGGGTGGTCGACAGCGGCTGCCTGGTCTGGCTCGTCGGGCGCACGCTCGGCCACCGCGGCACGCCCGGCGGCGGCACCCTGCGCGAGATCTTGCCGCTCAAGGCGGCGTCGTACGTGCTCAACATCGTCAACTACAACGCCGCCACCCTGGGCATGGCGTGGGTCGTGTCCCGCCGCAAGGGGGTGTCGTTCCTGGAGTCGGCCGCCGCGCTCGCCGTCCTGAGCTACGTCGACCTGGTCGCGCTCGCGACCTTGGTGGTCGCCGGGCTGCAGCTGGCCCCCGAGGTCTTGGGCGCGCAGCCCGAGCTGGTGGCCCGCCTGCAGGTCCTGGTGCTGGTGGTGTTCGCGGCGGCGCTGGTGTTGCTGCTGGTGCTGCAGTCGCCGCTGAAGGTCGGCCCACTCGAGCGGGTGCGGGCGCTCTCGGTGTTTCGCCCCCTGGCCGCGCTGCGCCCGCGTGACATGCTCGTGGGGGTCACGCTCCGGGGCGGCTTCGTGCTGCTCTACGTCGCGGCCAACTACGGCATGATGTGGGCCTTCGGCATGACCCCGCGGCTCGGCGCGCTGCTGGTGCTGGTGCCGGTGCTCACCGTGGTCGGCGTGGTGCCGCTCTCCGTCTCGGGCATCGGCACGACGCAGATCTTGATGCGCACCTTCTACGCGCCCTTTGTCACCGACGGCCGCGCCGTGGAGCCGGTCATCGACGCCTGGTCCACGGCCATGATCTTCGGCTTCATCGCTGTGCGTCTGGTGGTCGCCGCGCCCTTTCTCCCGAGCATCCTCGGCGAGCTGCGGCAGCGCCCGGACGACCTGGGCTGAGGGGCCAGCGGCGCTACAGAAAGGTCGGCGGCTCGATGATGCCGAGCAGCGCCTGGTGGTCGAGCTCGCTGACGATGCTCAGCACCTCGCCGTCCCGAGCGGTGTGGACCACGCTGTATCCCGCGACCAGGTCACGCACCGCGCCGCTCGGCGGGGCGTCGTCCTTGGGGCCGTGGCTGTCGTCGGCCAGGTCCAGCCCACGCGAGGGCAGGTAACGCACCACCGTCACCGGCTTGTCGAAGGCCTGGTAGCGAAACGACACCACCCGATGGGCACCGAGGTGCCCCAGGCGCGCGCCCAGCAGCTTCACGCCAGCGCCCTCGGCGATCGGAAGGGCGCTGTGACCGGGCGCCGAGCGCTGCAGCCACGCGCGGATCTTGTCTGCGCCGCCCGCGACCTCGGCGGGCAGCGGGCGCACGTGGCTCGACACCAGGGCGCGCAGGTTCGAGCGTGTGCGCACGGCGCCGTAACGCCCCTCACGCGCGAGGAAGTCCTCGCCGACGCCGCCGCCGATCACCTCGGTCGGGCCGACATGGCCGACCTGCCGCACCGCGCCGCGCGGGGCGCGCCGCTTCTCCGACTCGCAGTACTCCATGTCGTTGCTCAGCGAGCGGGTCACCCGCATCGCCGGGCGGTGCTGGGCCACGCGCTTCGGATCCGAGCCACGGGTGCCCCGGAGCACGCCGCCGCGCTTCGCCACACCGGTCACACCCGCCACCGCGGTGGTGGTCGGCACCACCGTCGCGCCCAGCTGGGCCATGGCGGTCCCAGGGAGCGCGCTCGGCTGCGGCGCGAACTGCTGCCAGCCCACCACCGCCAGCGAGAAGCCAGCGGCCAGCGCCACCGGCACCGCGAACGCGGTCCACTGCATCGACGTGGGGGTCTCGACGCTGTCCAGCCCGGCGCACACACGCGCACGCAGCCCCTCGGGCGCCTCGTCGCAGCGCAGGTGGCGTCGCAGCCCGTCACGGAACCTCGCGGACTGCGTCACCTGCGTTCGGCAGGGCGCGCACGCGGCGAGGTGGGCTTCGAACTCGGTACAGTCGCGGCGGTCGAACTCGCCGTCGAGGTAGGTGTACTCGTACTTCCGTACGTCGTCACAGTTCACGTTCGCCTCCGAAAGGGGTCGGTCGTTGGGCTTCGTCGCCAGCCGCGCTCGGGCGGCGGGCGGGGGGCTCTCCCACCTAGGCTTGCTTGCGTTTGCCGCGCAGTCGGAACGCGTCCAGCGGGATCACGCCGTCCTCGTTCAGCTCGGGACGCTGGACGATGCCTTCGCTCACCGCGTGGTCGAGCAGCTTGCGCTGCATCTGTCGGCGGGCGCGGTACAGGCGGCTCATCACCGTCCCGACCGGGCACTCCATGACCTCCGCGATCTCCTTGTAGGAGAAGTCCTGCAGGTCGGCGAGCAGCAGCACCGTGCGGAAGTCTTCGGGCAGGGAGTCGAGGGCGTCCTGCATGTGCTGCGAGATGACCCCGTCGAGGACCTGCTCTTCCAGCGGCCGGTAGATGCCGCTGCCCTGGTGGTGCTCAGCGACCTGCAGCTCGATGTCCGGCAGCGCGTCCGCCTCGACCTTCGGCCGACGCTTCCGCGCCCGCTGCAGGTTGAAGAAGGTGTTGGTCATGATCCGGAACATCCACGCGCGGCAGTTGGTGCCCTGCTTGTAGCGGTGAAAGTTCTTCAACGCCTTGATGTACGTCTCTTGGACCAGATCCTCTGCGTCTGCGGCGTTGCGCGACAGGTGCATGGCGTAGCCGTAGAGCGCGTCCATGTGCGGCATGGCCTCTTTCTCAAAGGCGATGCGCGCTTTGTTCTTGGCGCGGTCCTGTCCCCAAAGTCCTAGCATCTGCTCTTCTCCCCCCAGGCGGTACGCCGGCTGTCGGACACAGCGTGGTACGCGGGCTCCCGAACAGTCCTACAACCTCCGCCCTGGCTGGGCTATTCCGGTCGTCGGACCCTGCGTGCGAAAAAAAACGCACCAGCGCAGTCGATCTTCACGAAAACATGGCGATGCAGCGCGTCAACAGCGGGCCCGCGCAGGCGTCGCGGGCTACCCCGGGCGCGCCTCGCTCCAGGGCGCCGCCGGGAGGGCCGACAAAATATCGCGTGGGGTGTTGACATGGGAGTTCGTCTCCCTAGTATCCGCTTCCCGCACGGGCCGCTGCGCGCGACCTGATGCCCAGGGTACTCGGCCTCCCACGACGTCAGTCACAGAGGCCCGCGTCACGCTGAACCCAGGCGTGACTGGATCCACGGTGGGTGTAGCTCAGTCGGTAGAGCACTGGTTTGTGGTACCAGAAGTCGCGGGTTCAAGCCCCGTCACCCACCCCACAGGTCGCGCACCGCGAGAGCTCGCCCGCCCAGTTCATTCCCAGTTTACGCCGTCTCCGCTCGATGCAGCCCCCGGGCTGCGCCTCAGGCCCCGCCCCAAGGCGCGCAGCAGAGACGACGCTTCACGGCTCCCTAGCTCAATTGGTAGAGCATCGGACTCTTAATCCGCAGGTTGAAGGTTCGAGTCCTTCGGGAGTCACCAGTGAAGTCAACACGGCCCTCGTCGCTCGCGACGGGGGTCTTGTTGTATTCGGCTGCGTCCGCGCATCCCTCTCCCGCCCGGGCAACCTGGCGGGGCAGGGCCGGGCGCGACAGCGGTGATCGGTACGTCGCAGCGCGAGCGCGCTCTGGCGTGTCGCTCACCCTTCCGAGGCGCGCGAGCATCCGCTGCGCAGGTAGGCCGCCCACGCGAGAGTGGCGGAATTGGTAGACGCACCAGATTTAGGTTCTGGCGCCTTCGGGTGTGGGGGTTCAAGTCCCCCCTCTCGCACCCGGCCGACCTCTCCCTCGGGAGCTCTCCCTCTCCGGTCCCGTCGCAACGTGGGGCGCCGCCGCACGTCGCTGGGTTTTCTGTCCATGGGGGGCCAACGTGCCCCCGGCCGCGGTGAGCCGCGGCTTCCCCGTCTCAGCAGACAGCGGCGCAGCCTCACAAGACGTGACAGCGCGCCCAGTCTGCCCGAGGAGTCAGCCATGCAGGTTCAGGTCGAGTCGGTCAACGCTGCCCGTCGGCAGGTGAAGGTCCAGGTCCCCGCGGCCACCGTGTCGCGAAGCTGGGCGCAGGTCGTGCGGCGCATCGGCGCCCGCGTCCGCATCCCTGGCTTCCGCCCCGGCAAGGCTCCGAAGCGCCTGCTGGAGCGGCGCTACGGCGCTGCGATCCGCGAGGAGGTGCTCGAGCGCATCCTCACCAAGGCGATCCCGGACGCCCTGGACCAGGCCGGTCTGCAGCCGCTGGGCCGCCCGGAGCTGGACGACATCGGCGAGGTCCGTGACGCGACCGATCTCGACATCTCGTTCTCGTGCGACGTGCTGCCCGAGCTGACCCTCGACGGCTACATGGGCGCCACGTTCAAGGTCGACCGGGTCGAGCCCGACGACGAGGACGTGGACGCCGAGCTCGAGGCCCGCCGTCAGCGCGCTGCCGAGGTCATCGACGTCGACGAGCCGGCCGGCGCCGACGACGTGGTCCGCGTGCGCTACCACCTCCGCGCGGTCGGCACCGAGCCGAGCGAGGAGCTGGACTGGCAGGATCGCCGGGTCCCCGTGGGCGGCACGCTCAAGTGGCTCAGCGACATCGTCGAAGGCAAGAAGAAGCACGATCCCCTGGAGCTCGAGGTCACGCTGCCCGAGGGCGAGGGCGGCGACCTGGCCGGCGGCCCGGCCTTCCTGCAGGGCGGCGTCATGGGCGTGCAGCGGCGCGTCGTGCCGGAGCTCGACGACGCCCTGGCGCAGAAGCTGGAGTTCGACGACCTCGCCGCGATGCGCGAGGACGCCAAGGCCGAGTGCCAGCGCCGCGCGGACCGCCGCAACAAGGCGCTGCGCCAGCGGGCGCTGCTCAGCCACATCCTCGACGGCCACACCATCGACGCCCCGCGCACCCTGGTGGAGCACGAGATCGACGGCCGCCTGAGCCAGATGTTCGGCGGCATGAACATCCGCGACAACCCGCAGCTGGCGCGCTACTTCGACGAGCTGCGTGACGGCATGCGCGACGAGGCTACGCGCGGCGTGCAGCAGGCGCTGGTGCTGAACTACCTGTCCAAGACCCACGAGGTCGAGGTCACCGACGCCGACATCGACGCCAAGATCGAGGCCCTCGTCGTCGAGATGCCCGACATGGCGGACCGCGTGCGCGACACCTTCAGCACCGACGAGGGCCGCGACAACCTGCGCTCGCAGATCACCGAGGAGAAGGTGCTGAACCTGATCCTGGAGCAGGGCACGGTCGAGGCCGGCGCGGTGCTGCGTCTGCGCGATCCCGATCCGAAGCCGGGCGACGACGAGGCCGAGGCTGCCGAGGCGTCGACCGACGAGGCACCGGCCGCCGAGCCGGCGGAGAAGGCGCCCGCCAAGAAGGCCGCGGCGAAGAAGGCGCCCGCCAAGAAGACGGCCGAGGCCGACACGGCCGACGAGGCCGCTCCGGCGAAGAAGGCGGCGGCCAAGAAGGCCCCTGCCAAGAAGGCGGCAGCAAAGAAGGCGCCCGCGAAGAAGGCGGCGGCGAAGAAGGCCCCCGCGAAGAAGGCCGCGAAGGCCGAGACCGACGAGGGCTCCGAGGCCTAGCGCGGAATGGGCGGCGGACCGCGCGGGTTTTCGTCGGCGCGGGCCACCGCCCCGGGCGATCGGCGCAGGCTGGGTTGACCACCGCGCGCCGCGGCCTTTGCTGACCCATCCCCGACGTCGGGGCGATTTCGGCTACGCCTGGGTGCGCGACGCGCGTCGCCACGGCGACATCAAGTGAGGCGACCATGTCCTGGGTGATCCCAACCGTCATCGAGACCACGCCGCGCGGAGAGCGCGAGTGGGGCATCTACTCGCGGCTGCTGCGCGACCGCATCATCTTCCTGGGTTCGGAGGTCACCGACGCGCTGGCCAACTCGATCATCGCCCAGCTGCTGGTGCTCGAGAGCGAGGATCCGAAGAAGGAGATCTCGCTCTACATCAACAGCCCGGGCGGCTCGGTCACCGCTGGCCTCGCGATCTACGACACCATGCAGCACATCAAGGCGCCGGTCTCGACCATCTGCATCGGCCAGGCGGCGTCCATGGGCGCGCTGCTGCTGACCGCTGGCGAGAAGGGGCGTCGCTTCATGCTGCCCCACTCGCGGGCGATGCTGCACCAGCCCCTCGGCGGCTTCAGCGGGCAGGCCTCGGACATCGACATCCAGGCGCGCGAGATGCTCTACATCAAGGGGCTGCTCAACGACATCGTCGCCAAGCACACCGGCCGCAAGCTCGACGAGGTCAAGAAGGACACCGACCGCGACTACTACCTCAGCGCGGACGAGGCCAAGGCCTACGGGCTCATCGACGAGGTCGTCCGCCGGGACGAGGTCTAGCCCCATCGGCAGCTGCGTGGGCATCGGTCCCGCCGGCGTCCGCGCAGGTGTCCTCGAGCGCCGCGCCACCCCGATCGCTCCGCGCGGTCTGATCGTGTGGCGGCCTTCGTGACACGGACTCCAAGGGGCCGCGAATGGCGCGGAGCTCCCGCGAACCGCGCCTCAACCGGAGCGCTGCTCCCGTGTGGGCCAGGGCTGAAAAGAGACGTTGATTTTGACGGCAGACTGAGCCGATTCCTACTATGGTGCGTCTGTAGAGGGTAGCTTGGCCGACCCAGGCCGCCCGCCCAGACAGCCTGTCCAGACAGGACGTCAGCGCCGGAGCGCACCCGCACCGGCACCGTGGAGAACGATGAGCGACCGCCGCCGCGACACAACCAACCTCTGCTGCTCCTTCTGTGGAAAGAGCCAGAAAGAGGTCAAGAAGCTCATCGCAGGACCCTCGGTCTACATCTGCGACGAGTGCATCTCCCTGTGCAACGACATCATCGCTGAGGAGGTGGAGCGCGACGACAAGAGCCCCGCCCTGCAGGCGGTGCCCAAGCCCAAGGAGCTGCGCGGCATCCTCGACGAGTACGTCGTCGGCCAGGAGCGGGCGAAGAAGGTGCTCTCGGTCGCGGTCTACAACCACTACAAGCGCATCGACTACCGGGGCGGCAAGCGCACGGACGTCGAGCTGGCCAAGAGCAACGTGCTGCTCGTGGGCCCCACGGGCTCGGGCAAGACCCTCCTGGCGCAGACCCTGGCCCGCGTGCTCAAGGTGCCCTTCACCATCGTCGACGCGACCACCCTCACCGAGGCTGGCTACGTCGGCGAGGACGTGGAGAACATCATCGTCCGGCTGCTCGAGGCCGCGGATCATGACGTCGACGCGGCCATGCGCGGCATCGTCTACATCGACGAGGTCGACAAGATCACGCGCAAGTCGGAGAACCCGTCGATCACCCGCGACGTCTCGGGCGAGGGCGTGCAGCAGGCGCTGCTGAAGCTGCTCGAGGGCACCGTCGCCAACGTGCCGCCGAAGGGTGGGCGTAAGCACCCGCAGCAGGAGTTCATCCAGGTCGACACGACCAACATCCTCTTCATCTGCGGTGGCGCCTTCTCGGGGCTCGACAAGATCATCGAGCGCCGCATTGGCAACAAGATCATCGGCTTCGGCAAGACCTCCGAGGAGGTCGACACGAAGGACATCGGCGAGCTGTTGGCGTCGCTGGCGCCCGAGGACCTGCTCAAGTTCGGCCTCATCCCCGAGTTCATCGGCCGCCTGCCGGTGATCGCGACGCTCTCCGAGCTCGACGAGGAGGCCCTGGTGAGCATCTTGGTCGACCCCAAGAACTCGCTGACGCGGCAGTACGCGCGGCTCTTCGAGCTCGACGGAATCAAGCTCACCTTCACCACGGAGGCCTTGCGCGCTGCGGCCCGCAAGGCCATCGAGCTGAAGACGGGCGCTCGCGGCCTCCGCGCGATCATGGAGGAGTCCATGCTCGAGGTGATGTACGAGGTGCCCGGCACGGACAACGTCGACGAGGTCGTGATCAACGAGGAGACCGTGAACAACGGCGCCTACCCGCTGGTCGGCCTCAAGGCCGAGGCCGCCGCCAGTTAGGCGCGCGTGAGGCCCGGCGCGCGCCAGGCCGCCGCGTGCCAGGCCTGCGCGTGCCAGACCGCCGCGTGCCAGGCCTGCGGCCAGACCTCTCCCACAGCACCGATCCTCACGACGCGCGGCGCCCCGCAAGGCCCGCGCGTCGTCACTTTTGCAGCTCGTGTCGGCGCCCGGTCGTCACGGGTCCCTTGCGGCCAATCCCTGGCGTGCTTGCGTGGGGACTGTAAGGTGAGCGGCCGCGAGGGCCACCGCCTCTTCGGCCCCCAGGAGACCGCATGTCCCAGTCTGCCCAGCCTACCAACCTGCCCGTCATCCCCTTGCGGGGCGTGGTGGTGTTCCCCGAGATGGTGGCGTCCCTCTTCGTCGGTCGGCCGCGCTCGTCGGCGGCCCTCGAGGCGGCGTTGGCGCGCGAGGATCGCGCCATCGTGCTCGTCGCGCAGATCAACGCCCGCGACAACGACCCCGGCCCAGGGGATCTCTACGATGTCGCGTGCGTCGCGAAGGTGGACAAGGTGCTGCGGCTGCCCGACGGCACCATGAAGGTGAGCGTCCAGGGCGTGGAGCGCGTGCGGGTCCAGGGGCTCGACACCAGCGGCGACTACCTGCAGGCCATCGTCACGCCGCTCACCGCCGAGATGGAGCTGGGCCCGATCGAGGGCGAGCCGGTCGACGAGGCGGTGACCCGGGTGCGCTCGGCCTTCGAGGCCTTCGCCCGCGCCAGCCGTCGCGTGCCACCCGAGGTGGTCGCCAGCGTCGTGTCCATCGCCGAACCCAGCCACCTGACCGACATGGTCGCCGCGCACATGGGCCTCAAGGTCGGGGAGCGTCAGCAGATCCTGGCGCTGTTGCCGCTGCTGCCCCGCCTGTCGCGGCTGCTGGAGCTGATCGAGGCCGAGACCGAGGTCGCCAACGTCGAGCGTCGCATCCGCAAGAAGGTGGGGGCCGGCGAGGGCGAGGGCGAGCGCGGGCAGAGCGTGAGCGCGGGCGACGGCGAGGGCGACGAGTTCAAGAACGAGCTCGACGACCTGGTGCGCGAGATCGGCGAGAAGGACCTGCCCGACGAGGCGCGGCAGCGGCTGGAGCGGGAGTTCCGCAAGCTGAAGATGATGAACCCCATGTCGGCCGAGGCCGGCGTGCTGCGGACCTACATCGACTGGGTGCTGAGCCTGCCGTGGGCGACCTACTCCGAGGACAAGCTGGACATCGTCGAGGCGCAGCGCGTGCTCGACGACGACCACTACGGGCTGGAGAAGGCCAAGGAGCGCATCGTCGAGTACCTGGCGGTGCAGCAGCTGACCAAGGGCGAGGGCAAGGGGCCCATCCTCTGCCTCGCGGGTCCGCCCGGCGTGGGCAAGACCTCGCTGGCCAAGAGCATCGCGCGCAGCACGGGCCGCAAGTTCGTGCGCATCAGCCTGGGCGGCGTCCGCGACGAGGCCGAGATCCGGGGCCACCGGCGCACCTACGTCGGCGCGCTGCCCGGCAAGATCATCCACGCGCTGAAGAAGGCCGGCACGTCGAACCCGGTCATCCTGCTCGACGAGATCGACAAGATGAGCATGGACTTCCGCGGCGATCCCAGCTCGGCGCTGCTCGAGGTCCTGGACCCGGAGCAGAACGAGGCCTTCGTCGACCACTACCTCGACCTCGACTACGACCTCAGCAAGGTGCTCTTCATCGCCACCGCCAACTTCCTCCAGGCGATCCCGATTCCGCTGAAGGACCGGCTGGAGATCATCGAGCTCGACGGCTACACCGCGCTCGACAAGCTGCAGATCGCGCGCCAGTACCTGGTGCCGCGGCAGGTGCGTGACAACGGCCTGACCGACGTTGACGTGCGCTTCACCGACGACGCGCTGCGCCTGCTGATCGAGAGCTACACCCGCGAGGCCGGCGTGCGCGCGCTGGAGCGGCAGATCGGCAGCGTGTGCCGCAAGCTCGCGCGCGAGCACCTGGAGGCCAAGCGGCCGCGCAAGCGCTTCCGCGTCAAGCCGGTGCGGGTGAAGAAGCTGCTCGGCGCAGAGCGGTTCACCGACAAGCCCCACGAGGGCAAGGACCGCGTCGGGGTGGTCAACGGGCTGGCGGTGACCTCCGTGGGCGGAGATCTGCTGCACGTGGAGGTCGCGGTGCTGCCCGGCAAGGGCAAGCTGACCTTCACCGGCAAGCTCGGCGACGTGATGCAGGAGTCTGTGCAGGCCGCCATGAGCTACGTCCGGGCGCGGGCGAAGGCCCTCGATCTGGACCGCAGCTTCTACGAGAACGTGGACGTGCACGTGCACTTCCCCGAGGGCGCGGTGCCGAAGGACGGGCCCAGCGCGGGCATCGCGATCTGCACCGGCCTCGTCAGCGCGCTGACCCGGATGCCGGTGCGCTTCGACGTCGCCATGACCGGCGAGGTCACCCTGCGTGGCCGCGTGCTGCCCATCGGTGGTCTGAAGCAGAAGGTCATCGCCGCGCACCGCGCCGGCATCTTCACCGTGGTCGTGCCGAAGGAGAACGAGCGCCACGTCGAGGACATCCCCAAAGAGGTCCTCAAGGACATGGAGCTGGTCTTCGTCGAGCACGTGGACGACGTCCTGCGCCACGCCCTGCGCATGGAGCACCCGGACCGCTTCCTGACCGAGCCCTTCGGCGTCACGCGGGACTACCTGGGCATCTACGCGCCGGCCACCGCGCACTGAGCCGCGCCGGTTCTCAGGTCCTCGCTGCGTCGCGCGGCGGGCCTCAGCTCAGACCTGCGCAGTGACGTAGCTCCACGCGATGCGCGCGGCGAGCCGGCTGGTCGCGCCGCCCAGGTCGAAGCGCGGGTTGAGCCCGTACAGGCTCATCTGGCTCGGGGTCGGCAGCGCCGCCAGGGCCTCCGCGCCGCGCAGCACCGCCAGCGAAGGCACGCCCGTGGCGTTGGGCTTGCTCACGCCCGGGGCCTCGGTCTGCGCCAGGGCCGAGAGGTCGACCGAGAGCGCCACGGCGGAGCAGCGGTTGCCGAGCGCGCAGAGGTGGTCGAGCAGCGACGTCGTCGCCGAGCGGCCCTCGCCCACGTCGGGCCACCAGGTCGTGGTGACCCCCTGGCTGCGCACGAAGGCCAGGTGAGGCGCCGCCGTCGCGCAGCGCTGCAGGCCCCAGAGCACGGTGTCCTCGCCCGAGAGCAGCGTCGCGGGCTGCAGCAGGAGCCTGCGCAGCGCGGTGCCCGCGTGCGGTTCGCCCTCGTGCGCGAACACATCTGGCTCGGCGTCGATGTTGAGCAGCCCGACACGGGCCTCTGCGCTCCCCCGCCGCAGCCAGCGGGCCAGGCCCAAGATCTCGCCGTAGAGCGCGTCCTGACCGCCACCGACCACCAACAGACGCGCCCTGGGGAAGCGCTCCCGCAGCACGGCGACCACCTCTGAGAGGCGCGCGTGGGTCTCGTCGGTGCGCTCGGCGCTGACCAGGTCCCCCGCGTCGAGCACCGAGCCCGCTGTCCACCCGGCGGGCGCGTGGAGCCGCCAGAAGTAGTCGCGGAAGCGCTGGGGACCGTCGACAGCGCCCAGGCGCCCCCCGCGGAGCGCCTCGCCACGATCCGCGGCGACACCGAGGAGCACGGCCTGCACCTTGTCGGCGTCCGGCTCCCCGTCGAGCGGCACCATCAACGCGCCCATGCGCGGATCGTCTCGCCCGCGCGCCGCAGGTCGCCGCGTGGTGTCCTGGCGGACATAGCGCAGGGTGTCCTCTCTCTTGTTGCTCACGCTGCCTCCGTGGGCCGTCCGCGCTCGGGCTGACCCGCTGTCCCCTCAGGTGCCGCTGCCGATCTTGGGCCGACGCGCCGGGTCTCGCTGCAGGCCGCGCCGTCGCCGCTTCGTCCGGCGCCTGGCCTTCTTGCCGCTCTTCTTGGCGGCCGCTTCCTCCGCTGCCTCGTCGGCCTTGGCCTTGCGCGCCGCCTCCTCGCGCAGCAGCCGCTTCATGCGGTCGAGCTGCGTGCGCGAGCGCTCCACCCACGCGCCCCCGGCCCCGATGCGCTTGGCCAGCTCGATGTTCTTCTCGAACACCCGCACAGCCCGCCGCGCCAGCTTGCTGGTGTGTTTCAGCAGCTCCTCGCGGTAGGTCTGCACCGTCAGCGCGTCCAGCCCCTTGGGCACCTCGGCCTTGTAGATGTCGTCGATCAGCCGCGCGTAGAGGTTGCCGATGTGGAAGCCCGCGGCCAGCGACCACCGCTTGTGGTGCAGGCGCACCGCGCGAAAATAGTGGGACTGCGCCTTCAAGAAGAGGTTGGCCTTGTCTTCGAGATCGCGCTCCATGCGCGCCACGGGCAGCTTGAACGTGATGCTCTCGAAGAGACCGCGGAAGATCTCGCCCCGCTCGAAGTAGGCGCGCACCACCCAGTCGCTGGTCGCCACCGGGCGGAGATCGCGGAAGCGGTCGTAGATCCGCTGCGTCCGGCGAAAGGCGCGGTTGGCCGCGTGCACGTCGCCGACCCGCTTGAGCAGCAAGCCCTGCCGCGCTGAGGCCTCGAGCCGGTCGAGCACCCCGAGCTCCCCGCCGATGAGCTGGATCACCCGAGCGTCGTCGAGCATGGCGCCGTAGATCGCGGCCGCGCGCCGCACCTGCCCCTGGGCGAGCGTGGCGCTGGCCAGCAGAAACACCGCGTCCCGCGCGTCGCGGCTGCCGGCGCCGCCCCGGATCGCCTCGCGGAAGCGGGCGGCGGCCTGCTTCGGCCGCTTCAGCTTCATGTAAGCCAGGCCGGCGTTGAAGTAGACCGGGCCCAGGCCCTCGCGGTCCGGGTACTCGTCGACGATGATGTCGTAGAGCTCGGCGGCGGCGACCCAGTCCTTGGCCTCGAAGGCCTGCGACGCCTCCTCGACCAGGGTGCCGAAGTCGCGCACGTAGACGCGTTTCCCCGACGGGGTGGTGCGGACCTTGATGGTCACCGGCGCCAGCGCGATCGGCGCCTTGGGTTGCGCTGCGCCGCACGCGCTCAGAGCGCCCAACACCAGGAGCAGCGGCGCCCACGCAGCCCGGGGTCGGCGACGGCAGCGCGCGGGGCGTGCAGGGCGTGGAACGCGGAGGTGGGGGCCGGCGAGCATGGCCTGATTCAATCCGCTCCCCAGAGGTGGGTCAACCGCGGACCGAGCCGCGCCGAGGGCGGACGCGTCGGCGACAGGGCCGCCGCTCCGACGCGGGGCCGGTGGCGCGGGCCAAAATTGCCAAGCCCCCCGCGCCGAGTGTGTTGCCACGTCTCGGCGCGGGGGGCTTGGTGTGATCCCCCGCACCTGTCTCTTTCACAGGCGATGCCAACCGGCGCACCCTCGCCGAACATTGTCGCGATGTGGCGGATTGTAATCGTGTTTCTCAGGTGTCGAGCGCGGCAGGCTCGGCTCGGTCGCGCGGCGGTCTGACGAATCTTGGCGCCGCGGACTGACGCATCTTGTCAGCCCTGACGCAAGATGTCGGAGACCGCCGCCGCCAGCTCGCCGCGCGCGACCTTGTGCTGCGCGCCGCGCCGCAGGTCCTTGACCACCACCTGGCCGGCGTCGCGGTCGTCCGGCCCGACGACCAGGGCCACCTTGCAGCCACGCCGGTCGGCGCGCTTGAACTGCTTGCCCAGCTTGCCCTCGAGGGTCGCGACCTCGGTCGCCACGCCCGCTGCGCGCAGCTCCGCGGCCACCGCCATGGCGTCGAGCCGCCCGGCGGCGTTGAACACGGTGACAAAGGCGTCCGCCCCCTGGCTCGCCTCGGCCACCAGCCCCAGCTCCCGCAGGGCCGCCAGCAGTCGGTCGAGCCCGAGGCTGATCCCCACGGCGGGCACCTGCTCCTTGCCGAACATGCCGATGAGCTCGTCGTAGCGGCCGCCGCTCATGACCGCGCCCATGTTGGCGACCTTGGCGTCGGTGAGGCGCGTCTCGTAGATGACGCCGGTGTAGTAGTCGAGGCCCCGCGCGATGGTCGGGTCGATGGTGACCCCACCGGCGTGCCCCGCCGCCGCCAGCAACGCCAGCACCTCACGCAGCCGGTCGATGGCCGTCACCTCGCCCAGCAGCGCTTCCAGGGCGTCGAGGGTCGCTTCCGGGGTGTCGGCCACGGTCTCCAGCGCCTGGAGCAGCCGGTCCGGCGCGCCCGCGGGCAGATCGTCGATCTTGGCGAGCTCCCGGCGCACGCCCGGCTCCCCGACCTTGTCCCACTTGTCGACAGCGCGCAGCGCGTGCAGCTGCATCCGCGGCTCGGCGATGCCGGCGTGGGACAGCAGCGCGCTCAGCAGCCCGCGGTGGTTCAGGTGGATGCACGCCCCCGTCACGCCCAGGTCCGCCAGCACCGAGAGCCCGGTCGACAGGACCTCGGCGTCGGCCAGCGGGCCCGTCGCGCCGACGATGTCGACGTCACACTGCATGAACTCGCGAAAGCGGCCACGCTGGGGCTTGTCGGCCCGCCACACCGAGGCGATGTGGTAGCGCCGGAGCGGCGAGGGCAGGGCGCCGCGGTGCTGGGCCACGACACGCGCGAGGGGCACGGTGAGGTCATAGCGCAGGGCCACCTGACGCTCGCCGTGATCGGCGAAGCGGTAGAGCAGCTTGTCGCCCTCGTCGCCGTACTTGCCGGTCAAGATCTCGGCGTACTCCAGCGCAGGCGTGTCCAGGGGAGCGAAGCCGTGGCGGGCGAAGGTGCCCTCGATGGTCTGCAGCATGGCGCGGCGCGGCTTCATGTCTTGCGGCAGGGTGTCGCGGAAGCCTTTGAGCGTGCGGGGCTGGATGGCCATGGTGTCCTCCTGGTGGCGGCCGGCAGGGTGCCCGAGCGGCGCTTGCGCGTCGACCTGGGTCGGCTTGGCATAAGTGGTCATACCAGTTGACAAGATGATGAGGTGTTGATTAGCGTGCCCGTGGCTCAACCCTGGAGGTCCGCCATGTCCCTGCGCCCCGTCGCTCGCGCCTCGCTCTCCGATCACGTCTTTGAACAGCTCACCACGGAGATCGTCGAGGGGCGCTTCGAGCCAGGCACGGCGCTGCCCTCGGAGCGGGCGCTGTGCGAAGCGCTGCAGGTCAACCGGGGCGCTGTGCGGGAGGCGGTCAAGCGGCTCGCGCAGGCCGGGCTGGTGGACTCGCAGCACGGCAGCGGTCACCACGTGCTGGATTTCCGCCGTTCGGCTGGGCTCGACCTGCTGCCGAGGCTGCTCTTTCGGGCCGACGGCGACGTCGATCTGCAGGTGGTGCGCAGCGTCATGGAGCTGCGCTCGGCGGTCGGGCCGGACGCGGCAGGGCGCTGCGCTGAGCGCGCGACAGCGGCGCAGCAGGCGGCGGTGACGGCGCTGGTGGACGACATGGAGCGCGTCGCCGGGGACACGGCCGTGCTGCAGGGGCTCGCGATTCGCTTCTGGGACTTGGTGATCGACGGCAGCGACAACATCGCCTACCGGCTCGCCTACAACGCCCTCTCCGAGGTCTACGACCAGGTGCGCCCCGCGCTGATCGAGGTGTTGGGCGACGAGATCCGAGACGTCGCTCGCTGCCGGCAGATCGCCGAGGCCATCCAGTCGCGCGACGCCACCACGGCGCGTGAGGTCGCGCGCGCGCTGACCGACCGCGGCATGCAGGGCATGCGCGACGCCCTGGCCCTGCTCGAAGACCGCTAGCGCACCCCGGCGGCGCGCGATGTCCGGTCGGCGCGGTCCGCGCCCGGTCCGCGCCCCCCCCCCGGACCCCAAGCCCGACGGGCTCGCCACCCACCCTGGCGCTCAGCCCAGTCTGCACCTCAGCCCAGCCTGGACCTCACCCCAGCATCGACCAGGAGCCCGCCATGACCGCCCTCACCGCCGGCGACACGATCCCCGCTTCGCCCAAGCCCGCCAAGCTCTCCACCGCCCCCAAGGGCACGCTGACCCTCGCCCAGGCGTGGGCGACCTTCCTCAAGCACCCCAACGCATGGATGCTGATCACCGCCGTGGTGGTCAGCGTCGTCGGCCGCGTGTGGGTCGGTCAGTTCAGCGCGTGGGACGTGCTGATCCCGCTGGCCCTGGTCGCCTTCCACCCCTTTCAGGAGTGGCTGATCCACGTCTACGTGCTGCACTGGAAGCCGCGGAAGATCGGGCCGGTCACCGTGGACTTCGAGCTGGCGCGCCGCCACCGCTACCACCACGTCGACCCGTGGGACATGCCGACCGTGTTCATCCCTCAGCGCACGCTCTGGTTCGCCCTGATCGGCCACGGGCTCTTCTGGTTTGCCGCCTTGCCCGCGCTCGGCGTGCCCGGCGCGCTGGCCTGGACCGGTCTGTTCACCGTGTCGGCCATCGGCCTGGTCTACGAGTTCACGCACTACATCGTGCACACGACCTACAAGCCGCGGTCGAAGACCTACAAGCGCATCTTTCGCTACCACCGGCTGCATCACTTCAAGAACGAGCACTACTGGTACGGCGTGACGATGCACCAGGGCGACCGCGTGCTGGGGACCCTGCCGGCCAAGACCCACGACGTGCCCACCTCGCCCACGGCGCGGGACATCGGCGGTGTCGCGGCCGGGGACTGCGAGTAGCGCACGGCTCTGGAACACCCGCCGAACCCGCCCGACAGGCCGGTCCAGCTCGGTCGCGTCAGGGCTTCACGTACACCGGGTTCGCCAGGATCCACACCACCTCACGCGTCGCGATCTCGGGCACGCCGCCGGCGAAGGCCTTCAGGTGGCTCGGGACCATGCGCACCTCGGCGCGATAGGCTCCGGGCTTGTCCACGGTCCACCGCAGGTCTCCTGACGTCGTCTCGGCGACGATGTCGAAGCCCTTCTCCCGCGCTCGAAGCAGGCGCAGGATCAGCTTCGGCGCCTCGCTCTTGGGGTCCCGGCGCGCGACGGTGGGTCGGCGCACCACCAGCTCGACCCCCTTCGCCAGCGAGGGCTCGCTGCCCATCTCCATGCGGGCGCCGATCTGCGCCGCTGTGCCGCCTTCGCGGGCGTGGAAGTCGAAGCCCTGCGCGTAGCCCAGCACCTCGAACACGCCGTAGTTCCGGCCGGCCTTGAGGGCGTCTTTCAGGGTGCGATCGTCGAACGAGCCGTCCGGCTTGGGCGCGATCAGCAGGTGGTTGGAGAACCAGGCCATGATCCGGCGGTAGCGGTCGACCCGCTCCCCGTCCGCCAGCTTGAGGGTCAGGGTGTTCTGGTGGCAGTCGGTGCCCATGGTACCGACGCGCTTGACCCCGCGGGCCAGCAGCGAGCCCCAGGTCTCGAGGTAGCGCGGGTCTTCGTCCACCAGGGGCAGCAGGAGCAGGTCGGGGGAGGGGAACTTGCCCTCCTCGGTGAGCAGCGGCAGCAGCTGCGCGATGATCTTGAACTTGCTGACCATGTTGGCGTGCACGTTGTACATCTCGAAGCCGTCGAAGGGCAGCGTGGCGAGCTGGTCGACGGTCCAGTCCTCGGTGTGCTGCGCGAGCACGAGCGCGCCGTTGTCATGGAGCCGCTTGAAGCTGTCGACCGACGCGTTGCCGCGATAGGCCTTCTGCCGCTCCGCCTTGGTCGCGCCTGCGTGGCCCTCGAGCCCCACCGGCATGGTGTCGCCCTCGCAGCCCGCCACGATGAGCGTCGGCCGCTGGCCCGGGCAGCCCGCGCGGTTGGCCACGGTGAGCCCGCCGCGCTGGACCAGGGTGTCGCCGCGCTTGGCGTCGTAGAGCACCAGGTCCGGGTACTCGTGGTCGATCAGGCGGTCCGGGTGATCGGTGAGCAGCACGAAGTCGTGGCCCACGTCGCAGAGATCGTCGCGAAAGTCCTTGAGGCAGGCGAGGTTGTCGTTGCCCTGCTCGTCGACGGGCTTCCCGTCGCAGGCGTCGTGGCTGTAGATGGAGTGGGCGTGGATGAGCCCGCGCACGTCGCGGAGCTCGCCGTGCAGCACGGTCGCCGCCAGGGGCAGGTGTACGCCCGGCTTCCACGGCGCGCCCTTGCCGTACCAGTCGGCGGTGAGGTCGTCGGGCAGGGCCGGGGGCGTGGGTGTGCTGTCTTCTTGGCTGTCCGGGGTCGCGTCCGTGGTGGTTGCCGTCGTCGTGTCGTCGCCGCTCTGCGCCGGGTCGTCGTCGTTGCCGCACGCGGCGAGGTTCAGGGCCAGCAGCAGGGTCAGGGCGGGCGCGGGGCGCCACTTGCGGGGGTCGGCACGGTACATGGCGGCTCCTGTCGCGGTCGGTGGCTCCGCGGGGCACGAAAGCTACCACGCGCCGCTCGCGGTCGTGCTCGGTGTTGGGGTGGTCGGTGCGCTCACGCGACAATTTGTCCGCTATTTCCCCCGGCGAGCTGAGCGACAACGTCGTCGATGCAGGCTAGCGTAACGCGGTCTCCTTCCTCAGCGAGGTGCGCCATGAAGATCCACCGCATGCACGACGAGCCGCGGCGCCGCGAGGAAGATCGGCTGCGTCTGCTGCCCGCGTTCGACGCGGCGGGCGGCCTGCGGCCCGGCGCGGCGAAGGTGGTCAGCGACGCTACGGGTGTGCCGGAGGCGACCGCGTACGGTGTCGCGAGCTTCTACCACCTGCTCGCGCGGCCCGACGTCGACGTGCGGGTGTGCACCGGCCTGTCGTGCCGCATGGCTGGGGCCGACGCCGCGCTCAGCGCGCTCCAGCGGGGCGGGGCGGCGGTGGAGGGCTGCGCCTGCCTGGGCCAGTGCGACCGCGCGCCAGCGGCGCTGCAGACCGACCCTGGTGGCGGGGGACACTTCACGCCGCTGCAGGCCCGTCGCTCCGAGGCAGCCGCGGCGGGCGCGGGGCAGGGGGCCGAGGTGTGGACCCTGGCGCCTTACGGGGCGCCGCACCTGACGCCTGACGACGCCGAGCTGGCGATCAACCTGGCGGGCGCCGACGACCTGAGCTGGGCCGCGCTGGCTCAGGCCCGGGTCGAAGGGGCCGACGCCGTGCTGCAGAAGGTCGACGACGCCAAGCTGCGCGGCCGCGGCGGCGCCGGCTTCCCCGCGGGCTTCAAGTGGCGCGCGGTGGCGCGCAACGCCGACAGGGACCCGGTGGTCATCTGCAACGCCGACGAAGGCGAGCCCGGCACCTTCAAGGACCGCGAGGTCATGGCGCAGCGGCCGCATCTGATGCTCGAGGGCATGGCCATCGCGGCCCACGCGGTCGGCGCGTCGGAGCTCGTCATCTACCTTCGGGCCGAGTTCAAGGCGCCGCGGGAGGCCCTGCTCGCCGCCATCGCCTCGGCCCGCGCGGCCGGGCACCTCGACGGCCTCTCCGTGGAGCTCGCCCTCGGTCACGGCGCCTACATCTGCGGTGAAGAGACCGCGCTGCTCGAGGCGCTCGAGGGCCGGCGCGGCATGCCCCGGCACAAGCCCCCCTTCCCGACCGACAGCGGCTACCTCGGCCGGCCGACGCTGATGAACAACGTCGAGACCTTCGCCTGCATCCCGGCCATCGTGCGCCGCGGCGGGGCCTGGTTCGCCGGACTTGGAGCGGGGGACGCCTCCGGCACGAAGCTCTACCCCATCAGCGGCGACGTGGCCCGACCCGGCGTCTATGAGCTGCCGCTCGGCGCGTCCTTCGAGACCCTGCTGGCCGCGGCGGGCGGGGTCACCGGCGGCGCGCTGCTCGCCTTCTCCCCTGGCGGCGCCTCGAGCGGCCTGCTGCCGGCGAGCATGGCCGACATCGCCCTGGACTTCGGGCCGCTGCAGGAGGCCGGCTCGATGTTGGGCTCGGCCGGCGTCGTGGTGCTCAACGACACCCGCGATCCCCTGGCTGCCACGCTGACCCGCGCGCGCTTCTTCCGCGAGGAGAGCTGCGGTCAGTGCGCGCCCTGTCGGGTCGGCACGCAGGTGCTGGTGCGCCTGCTGGAGCGGATGCAGGCCGCGGTGGCGGCGGGCGAAGCCCTGTCGGACAGCGACCGCGCCGCGCTCGAGCGGGTGTCCTGGCAGATGGAGGAGGGCTCGATCTGCGGCCTCGGCCAGGCCGCGCCGATCCCCGTGAAGCACCTGCTGCGCTGGTTCACCTGACGGACATCTTGGCCGTCGTGGGCGCCGATCACGTCGGCTGGTGCGCCATCGAGGGCGTCGGCGTGGTCTGAGTCGATCGCCGTCGACCGGCAAGTTCGCTATGCTTCGGGCCGCACTTCGGGAGACCCACGCGATGCCAGACGACGTCCCACCAGGCCCCTTCCCCGGCTCCGCCGCTGCTCCAGCCCGGGCCGCGGGCGACGGTCTAGCCACGCTCTCGGTGGTCATCGACGGCACGCAGGTGCACGCCGCGCCGGGCGAGACGCTGCTGCAGGCCGCGCGCCGCGCGGGGGTGACCATCCCCACGCTCTGCCACGACGAGCGTCTGGCGCCCACCGGGGCCTGCCGCATGTGCCTGGTGGAGTCGAGCGACAGCCGCCGCATGGTCCCCGCCTGCCGGCACCCCGTGGCCGAGGGGCTCGAGGTGGTCACCGACAGCGCGCGCGTGCACCGCCACCGTCAGTCGCTGCTGAGCCTGTACGCGGCCGACGCGCCGGAGGGCGTCAAGCCGGGCACCGAGCTCGACCGCCACATGCGCACCTACGGCCTCGAGCCCGGCCTGCCGCAGGTGAACGCGCCGCGCGAGGGCCGGCCCGACGACGACAACAAGTACGTCCTCTTCCAGCCGGAGAGCTGCATCCTGTGTGCCCGCTGCACCCGCTACTGCGACGAGGTCGAGGCGGTCGCGGCGATCACCCTGGCGGAGCGCGGCAGCGCCACGACCATCGCCACCGCGGACAACGTCAGCCTGCTCGACTCCACCTGCGAGCTCTGCGGCGGCTGCATCGACACCTGCCCCACCGGCGCCCTGGTGGAGCGCAAGGTGGCGCACCGCCAGGACACCTTCCCCTCGCTCAAGCCGGTGCGCACCACCTGCAACTACTGCGGCGTGGGCTGCCAGTTCGACCTGCAGGTCGATCCCGCGGCCAACCAGGTGGTGCGGGTGACCAGCCCCGCGCCGGGGACGACCACCAACGACGGCAACCTGTGCGTGAAGGGGCGCTTCGCCTACGGCTTCATCGGCCACCCCGAGCGCCTGACCGAGCCGCTGATCCGCGACGCGTCCGGGGAGCTCGTGCCCACCGACTGGGACACAGCGCTCCAGCGGGCAGCCGACCTGCTCACCGGGGTCCGCGACAAGTTCGGCAAGGACACGCTGGGGTTCATCTCGTCGTCGCGGTGCACCAACGAAGAGAACTATCTGGTGCAGAAGCTGGCGCGCGCGGCCTTTGGCACGAACAACTGCCATCAATGCGCGGCCACATGACACGCTCCCACGGTCGCCGGTCTGGTGACCACCTTTGGCGCAGGCGCCATGACCAACAGCATCGGCGAGATTCGCAACGCCGACTGCCTCTTCGTCATCGGCTCGAACACCACCGAGGCCCACCCGGTGCTCGCCATGGAGATGAAGCGCGCCGTGCTCCGCGGCGCCAAGCTCATCGTCGCTGATCCCCGCCGGATCTGGCTCGCGGGCATGGCCGATCACTACCTGCAGCTCAACCCGGGCACCGACGTGGCGCTGCTCAACGGCATGGCCCACACCATCATCGCCGAGGGCCTCACCGACCCCGCGTTCATCGCCCAGCACACCGAGGGCTTCGAGGCGGTCAAGGCGCAGGTGGCTCCCTGGACCCCCGAGCGCGCCTCGGCGGTGTGCGGTGTGCCGGCCGACGACATCCGCGCGGCGGCGCGGCTCTACGCGACCACCTACAAGGCCGGCATCTACTACACGCTCGGCATCACCGAGCACACGCACGGCACCGACAACGTCTACGGCCTGAGCAACCTGGTGCTGATGACCGGGCACCTCGGACGTGAGTCGTCGGGCATGAACCCGCTGCGCGGGCAGAACAACGTGCAGGGGGCCAATGACGCGGGGGCCTCGCCGATCTACTTCCCGGGCTACCAGCGGGTGGTCGACGACGACGCGCGGCGGCGCTTCGAGGCGGCCTGGGGCGTCGCCCTCGACGACCAGCCCGGCCTCAACCTCAACCAGATGATGAAGGAGATCCGCACCGGCGGCGTGCGTGGGCTCTTCGTGATGGGCGAGGACATCCTCGTCAGCGAGCCCAACCTCAACGAGCTCGAGAAGGCCATGCCCAACCTCGAGGCCCTCATCGTGCAGGACATCTTCCTCAACCTCACCGCCCAGCGCGCCGACGTGGTCTTTCCCGCCGCGTGCTTCGCCGAGAAGGACGGCACGTTCACCAACTCCGAGCGGCGGGTCCAGCGCGTGCGCGAGGCCGTCGCGCCGCCCGGCCAGGCCCGGCCCGACTGGCAGATCCTCGTCGATCTCACGGCGCGGGTGGGCTACACGGGCAACGTGGGCATGACGCCCAGCGACATCTACGACGAGATGGCGGGCCTGTGCGACAAGTTCGCCGGCATCTCCTACGCGCGAATCGAGGCCGAGGGTGGGCTGCAGTGGCCGTGCCCGACGCCGGATCACCCGGGCACCCGCTTTCTGCATCGGGAGGGCCCGCTGCGGGGCAAGGCGCAGTTCATCCCCGTGGACTTCCGCCCCAGCGTCGAGCTCCCCGACCCGGCGTGGCCGCTGCTGCTGTGTACGGGGCGCACGCTCTACCACTACAACGCGGCGACGCAGACCCGGCGTGACCAGGGCGTGGTCGACAAGCAGTCCGCGTGCTTCGTGGAGGTCCACCCAGAGGACGCCTCGCGCCTGGGGCTCGACGACCAGGAGCGGGTCGAGGTGCGGACCCGTCGCGGCGCCATCGAAGCGGCGGTGCGGCTGACGACGCGGGTGGCGCCGGGGCGCATCTGGCTACCGATGCACTTCGCGGAGGCGCGCGCCAACCTGCTCACGGTCGACGCCGGCGACGGGGTCACCGGCACCGCGGAGTACAAGGTGTGCGCCGCCCAACTCAACCGGCTCGACTGAGGGCGCGGGACGGGCGCGCGGCTCAGGGCGCGTCAGCGGCGGGGCTCGTCGCTCGGCTCTTTCGGCTCGGGCCCGTTGGTCTGGGTGACCTTGGTGACCGCGACCGAGGGCGCCTCGGGGCAGGCGACGTCGAACTTCCAGCTGGTCATGGGTGTGCCGTCGCAGTTGGGCGTGACCCGCACCTCGACGGTGGTGCCCACGCCGGGGCCGTAGGTCAGGTCCACGTCGCGGGTCTCCGCCACGCAGCCGCTGTCGAAGAGCGCCTTGCCCTCGTAGAAGACCTGCATGCGGTCCTTGGCGGAGCGCGTCTCGTAGCGAAAGTTGAAGGTGCCCTGGGTCGCGCGCAGGTCGACGAGCAGCGCGCCCGGCACATCGCTGCCGCCCTCGTTGGTGCCCACGCCGCACGTGTCGCTGGTGATGAGATCGCCGTCGCACCCTGCGAGCAGGAGCGCCGTCGTCAGCAGGGGCGCGAGCAGGCGCGCTGTGCGCGACACGAAGCGGGGGCAGCTCATCGTCGGCTCCTCTGGGGCTCAGGCGTCCCACAGCTGGCGGGAGGTCCGGCGGGCACAGGGCGCGGCGGCCCGGAGGTCGCACGACGCCCCGAAGGTCGTATGAGGCCCATGGGTCGCTGCGACCGTCGACGCGCCCTCTGCAGGACTGTGCGCGCCCCGCGTCGAAGATGACAAGGGAAATCGCGGTGGGTCCGCGCTGCGCCCCACCACGGCGAGCGCACCGCAGGGCCGCCGCCGCGCGCTACAAGCCGAAGACGAAGCCGGCCAACACGTGCAGCCCGGTCTGCGGATCGGTGATGAAGCCGCCGGGGAGCGAGGTACAGCTCGGCTGCGTCGCGCTCCCCGGCGCCAGCCCCACGTCGGCCATGCGCTCCACCTGCGCGCGGCGCCCCTTGATCCAGGTGCGCACCGCGTCGAGGTGGTCGTCGTAGTCGGGATCGTCCTGCGCCGTGCGGACCTGCTTGGCGAAGCGCTCGGCCTGGGCGAGCAGCGCGTCTTCGTCCCAGGCGATGGTCAGCAAGCGTTGCAGCTCCGCGCTCAGGCGCTCCCGCATCTGTGGCAGGTGGCTGAGGCGCCGCGTGAGCTCGCCGAAGGTGTAGGGCGTCAGGTCCGTGTCGTCCGGGATGGCGCCGAAGACGCTGTCGGCGCCCCAGGGCACGAACACGGCGCGGCCCCCGTCGTTGGGGTCGAAGTAGACAAAGAAGTTGTTGCGGTTGGCGGCGTAGCCGTCGCGGTGCGAGACGAGCACCTCCAGCGCCCAGAAGGTCACGAAACGGTCGACGTTGAGCACCGGCGCGAGCGCGTCGAGCAAGGTCTCGTCGGGGGCCTGCAGCGCCACGGACAGGGCGAGCAGCGGGCCGCCGGACGGGTCGGTGTCGCTGGTCTTCGGGTCCCATCGGCCCAGGCCGCCGTCGGCGAAGGGCAGGCTGAAGTCCGGGGTGAAGTCGCAGAGCGCGCCCTCGTAGAGCGAGCCGAGGCGAGCGCCCGGCGGCTTGCCGAACTCCCGTTGGAGAAAGCGCTTCTTCACCGCCTCGACGTGGGTGTACGCCCCGAGCGGCACGCCGCCGCGCACGACGCTGGCCAGGTTGCAGCGCGGCGCCGGGTGACCCGCGGCGCGAAACACCGCGTAGGCCAGACACGCGCGGACATGACTCGGGTCCTGGTTGTTGTTGTTGAGCGTGATCCGCTCGGTGTCGCCGAGGCGCTGGCCGGGCACGTTGCGGTCCAGCTTGAGCTTCAGCGAGGGCTTGCGCAGCCCCTGCCCCTGCACGGAGCCCAGCAGGCCCTTCTTGCGCACGCCCACGCGCGCGAGCTGGGCGCCTCCGACGCGCAGGCCGGTCTCGAACCAGGTGAACCCAGCGGGGTAGGGGGCGACGCAGCCCTCGGAGAAGTGGGCGACCAGCGCGTCCTGGGCCCCCTCGGGGGCGGTGCCGAAGCGGTTCTGCACGCGCAGCGCGTCGAAGTCGGCGTCGGCGAGATCGAGGTGGACGCAGAGCAGCGTCGTCGGGTCGAAGGACACGTCGGTGGTCGTGGCGCTCGCGCTCAGAGGCAGGGCGGTGCAGGGCAGCGCGGGCGGCGGCAGCTGCTCCGGTGGCGTGGCGTCGCAGGACGTGAGCGCCGCCGCCGCGAGCAGCGCGGCCAGCCACGCCGCCGCAGGACGGCAGGCGCGTGGGCGAGCGTGGCGCTCCGCGGGGCTACCAACCATAGCCAACGCTCGCGTTGAAGAGGGGCTTGAGGCCGCCGACGGTCTCCGTGGGGCGGGGGCCGCCGCGGCCGATCAGCCCTGTGTAGGCGAGGCCGGCGCCGACCTCGACCACCACGTGCGTCCAGCGCCAGGTGTAGCCCGCCTCGACGCCCGCGCCGAGCACGGGGGACGACGCCAGCGAGGTGCCGAGCGGGTTCCGGGACCACGCCCAGCCGAACACACCCAAGGGCAGCACGTACCAGCCGGCGATGTCGTAGAGCGGGCCGTGGGGCCGCGAGAGGGCGAGGCGTGGCCCGAACTTCACCCCGAGCGTCCTGTAGGCGTAGAGCAGGTGCGCCTGGCCATAGGCCACCGTCAGCGTCGCTGCCACCCGCTCGGTGACCCGCCGGTAGCCGCGCACCGTGACGACGACGGACTTGAGCCCCACGGCGCTGCCCACGACGCCCACCGCGGGGCCGAGCGGCGCGGCGAGCACGGCGTAGCGCAGGGGCGTGTAGAGCGGCTTGGCGTCCGCCGGGGCCGGGCCGTCGGCGCTGCGCTCGCCTGGCGCGGGCGTGCGGGGCGCGGTGACGGCAGGGACGGGGCGCTTCCACTCCACAGCGCCGGCGGGGCCGCTGACCCATAGCGCCAGGGCGAGCGCGCAGCCCGCCGCCCGCGTCGCGCGTCGGCGGCCGGCCGGCCCGGTCATGGCGCGACGACGACGCGGCTCAGCACCGCGAAGGCCTCGGCGAAGGGCGCCCGCACCTGAGCCCCCCGCGCGGCGGCCAGGCCGCGCAGCCCGGCCGCGTCGAAGTAGGGGCGGCCGCCGAAGCGCTGCGAGTCGTAGCGCTGCACCAGCGCCACCTTGGCGGCGACGTCGGCCTCGCTGAGCGGGACGTAGACCTGCGCGCGAAAGTCGCCGAGGTCGTTGGCGGGGAACTCGCCGCCGAGCGCCGACCCGTGGCCCTTGAACACCCGCGCGACCTCGGTCGCCACCTGTTGGTGGTCCTGGTTGGTGTCCGTCAGCGGGTGGGTCACCACCGCGTCGTAGCGGGCGCGCAGGGACTCCAGGGCTGCGTAGAGGCCGGCGCGCTCGGACTGAAAGTGACCCTGGCAGGCGGGGAGCCAGCGGCTGTGGGCCGGCGCGTCGCCGCCCGGGCTGTGGTCGACCAGGGCGCAGGTCGCGCGGCCCCGGAGCCACCCGACGTTGGCGCGCCACTCGGCCTGGGCCTGCCGCGCGGCGGCGGGCGACACCACCCCACCGTGGTCGCTGAACACCAGCAGACCGACCGACGCGTCTCGGCCCGCGTCGCGCGTCGCCAGGGCGTGCAGGGTGCCCCCCGCCAGCAGCTCGATGTCGTCACAGTGAGCGCCCACGAAGAGCACCCGGGCGGGCCACTTCATCCCTGCTGCCCGGGCGGGGGCGTCGCGCTGGACCGCGCCTTGACCAGCGACAGCGGCGGCCGCGCCACCAGGCCCGACCGGTGCAGCCACGCGGCCGTGTGCTGCAGCCCCTCGTCGAGGGCCGTCCGCGGCCAGTCGCCAAAACGGCGCCGCAGCGCGGTGACGTCCGCCTGCCGCCGGAGCACCTCGTCCCACGCGCGGCGCGGCGCCCGGCGCACCCGCGTCTGCGGGAGCCCGTAGAGCTTGAGCAGCCGCTCGATCAACGTGGCGATGGGCGTCTCGACCCCGGTCCCCACGTTGAGCACCAGCCCCTCGGCCCGCTCTGGCTGGAGAAAGGGCGGCAGGATGTCGGTGACATAGCTGAAGTCCCGGGTCGCCCCCTCGCCCAGCAGCGTCACCTGCCCCTCGCCCTCCAGCGCCTTGCACATGTTGGGGATGGCGTTGCGATAGCGCCCCGGCGAGTCGCCCGGCCCGTAGACGTTGAAGAGGCGAAAGATGGCGTAGGGCACGCCCGACTGCCGCACCATGCGCTCCCCTTCGAGCTTGTTGGTGGCGTAGGCCGTCTGGGGCAGCAGCGGGCCGTCCTCGCGCATGGGTCTCGGTGCCGCGCCGTAGCTCGACGAGGAGCCGGTGTAGACCAGCAGCCCGCAGCCGCGCTCCTTGGCGAAGGTCGCGACGTGGGCCGTGCCCTGGGCGTTGGCCCGCAGGTCGAGCAGCGGGTGCTCGACCGAGAGCTCGTTCGCGAAGGAGGCGGCCAGGTGGTAGACGCGGCGATAGGGGCCGGCGGGCAGGCGAACCAGATCTTCAGGGCAGCGGATGTCGGCGTGGAAGAAGCGCACCCGGCCGCTGTCGATGAGGTCCTGGATCAGCCAAGGGCTGTAGGTGGCGCACAGGTTGTCGGCCACCAGGAGCGGCCGGTCGCTCTCTCCGGCCAGCGCGCGCACCAGGTTGGAGCCGATGAAGCCCGCGCCGCCGATGACGAGATCGGCGCCGACCTGGGCGGTGGGCGACGGGGGGGGCTGGGTCGGGGGCGGGCCGTGCACCGCGCCAGTCTACTGACGGGCACCACGCGGGACAACGGACGCCAGCTTCCAGCGCAGCATCTGCGCCAGCATGAGGCTGCCGTCGCGAACGGAGCCGAGGTCGCTCGAGCCGTGCGCGCGAGGGCTGCGCCGCACGGGGACCTCGACGACGCCGACGCCTCGGCTCACCAGCGCGAGCAGCATGTCGATCTCGATGTCGTAGCGGTTGGCGGAGAGGACGCAGCCCGCCAGCGCGTCGCGGCGAAAGGCGCGAAAACCGGCGAAAGGATCGGTGATGTCGATGCCCCAGAGCCGGTTGAGCACGGTCCGCAGGGCGAGGCTCCCCGCGTGGTTGACGCGGCTGATCGCGCCGGGGTCGAAGCGCCCGATGAAGCGCGAGCCGATGACCAGGCCGACGTCCTCGTCCAGGGCTGCGAGCAGGTCCGGGATCTCCTCCGGGTGATCCTGGCCGTCGGCGTCGAGGAAGATGACGATCTCGCCGCGCGCGCGCTCGAGCCCGGCGCGAATCGCGACCCCCTTGCCGCGGTTGGGGCACAGGCGCACCACCTCCGCGCCCGCCAGGGTCGCCACGCGGCCGGTGTCGTCGGTGGAGCCGTCGTCGACCACGAGCACCTGGCACAAGCCCGGCGTCGCGCTTCGGCAGCGCTCGATCACCGCCGCGAGCGTCGGCGCCTCGTTGTGGGCCGGCAGGACGACGGTCACGGTGGCTGGCGCGGCGCCGCGTGCAGGGCGTGGGGCGGCGGGCTGGGCGGCGTAGGGCATGGCGTGTCGGCGGTGTGGGGCGTCGCTGGGCAGCGGTGAGGGCGCGCTCGTGGCGTAGGCGGGACTGCGCGCGGGTGGCGCAGCTGTGGGGCGTCGCGGAGCCTACCGACTCAGCCCCGCGTCGGCCAACAGGGCGCCGCCGCGGGGCGTCTTGGCCGCGGCGCGCCGCAGCGGTGCCTGCCCGCCAGCATGAAAAAACGTGGACTGCGCCGGTCTGCCCTTGCTTTTGGAGGGCCCCGCCTCAAGGCTGCGCCCGATCTCCAACCCCAGAGGACGACCCCATGCCCCCCGTGACCCACCGCGCGCTGCGTGTTCCCGCGCTCGCCTTGCTCTCCCTCCTGCTCGTCGCCACCGGCTGCGCCTCCGACGAGGGCACCGGCGCCGCCGTGACCTACCACCGCGACGTCGAGCCGCTGCTGCAGAAGCGCTGTCTGGGCTGCCACGCCAAGGGCGGGCTCGCGCCCTTCTCCTTCGACACCTACGCCGCTGCGAGCGGGGCCTCGGCCATGATCGCCAACGCCGTGGTCAACAAGACGATGCCGCCGTGGGGGGCGCACGACACCGACGCCTGCACGCACGCCCGCCCCTTCAAGGACGACGGCCGGCTGAGCGAGGCTGAGATCAAGACCCTCAAGGACTGGCACGACCTGGGCGCGCCCAAGGGCGAGACCAAGGACGCCCCGGCGAAGTTCGTGCCGAGCCAGAACCTGCTCGAAGGCGCCAACGTCGAGCTCAAGCCCGCTCAGGGCTGGGTGACCGAGGGCAAGAAGGACCAGTTCATCTGCTTCGTGCTGGATCCGAAGTTCGACACGGACGTCTACGTGCAGGCCTCTCACGTGGTGCCGGGCAACAAGCTGGTGGCCCACCACGCGCTGGTGTTCACCGACGGCCGCGCTCGCATCGGCGAGGAGAACGGCAAGCGCTACGTGCTCAAGAAGGGCGCGGGGACCGTCTCGGACACCAAGAACCGGGTCGAGCTGGACAAGCACGACGCCTACCCCTGCTTTGGCAACACGGGCCTCGACCAGGAGACGTTGCTGCACACCTGGACCCCGGGCGCTGTGCCGGACGAGCTGCCGCCCAACGCCGGCATCCGTGTGAAGAAGGGCAGCCTCATCGTGCTGCAGATGCACTACCACCCGCTGGGCGCCGCCGCTGATCCCGACGCGAGCACGGTGCAGCTCAAGGTGGTCAAGGAGCAGCCGGAGTTCCTCGCCGTGGCGGTGCTCTTCGGCAACGCGAGCAAGCAGGACAAGGACACGGGCGACGGCCTGCAGCCCGGCGCCGACGACGACCACTGCAAGGTGCACGGCGCCGACCCCAAGACCTGCAAGGACAAGACCGGCGCCGCGTTCGTGGTGCCCGCCGGCAAGGCCGCACACAAGGAGCTGATGCAGTTCACCGTGCCGCCGGCCTTCGACGACGGCCCCTTCCCCGGCCTCTTCATCTACTCGGTGTTCAACCACATGCACTACGTCGGCACCGACATGCGCATGAGCATCCACCGCAAGACCGGCGACCCGGTGTGCGCCGACGACAAGCTCAACCCGGCGGTGGCCTGCGTCGAGAAGTCCTGCAGCGGTGTCGAGCTCGACAAGCTCGAGACCTGCGTGCAGCAGAACTGCGCGGTGGAGGTGCTGTCGTTGCCGGCGGACTGCCTCACCTGCATGACCCAGAACATCGCCGGCGGCGTGCACGTGGCTGCCGCGGCCTGCGGCAAGGGCGTCGACCCGGAGTCGGTCTACGGCCCGCTGCCGAAGCAGTCCGACAGCGAGTGCCTGCTGCAGACCCCGAACTGGGACTTCCAGTGGCAGCGCTTCTACAGCTACTCGGGCCCCATCACGGGCCTGCCGATGCTGGGCGTGGGCGACAAGATCGTCATCGAGTGCACCTACAACAACACGCTCGCCAACCGCTTCGTGAAAGAGGCGCTGGACTACCTCGGGCTGAGCGAGCCGCAGGACGTGCAGCTCGGCGACGAGACCCTCGACGAGATGTGCGTCGGCGGCATGAAGCTGCTCTACAAGCCCAGCAAGTAGGGCCGCGAGCAGGGGGAGCGCGCTCGCTGCCGGCTCAGGTCCGGCGGTAGCGCAGCAGCCGCGTCGCGCGCTCGCCCACCACGTCGCCCATGCGTCGGGTCATGTCGCCGAGGGCGCGGTCGAGCCGCGTGGTGTGCTCGCCGGTGGCCACGTTGCGCAGGGTGTCGACCACCCGCTGCGGGCGGCGGGCGAAGGCGGCGCTGTAGAACGACGCCATGCCGAGCGTGCGCAGCGCGGACAGCTGCCGCGACGACAGGTGGTTCGAGAACGACACCGTGTTGGCCAGGTCCGAGTACATGGCGAGCATGTCGAAGTAGTCGTCGCTCATGGGCGGCAGGCTGCCGCTGTCGACCAGCGCGTCGTAGGTCTCCGAGCCCGGGTAGGGGCAGAAGGGGCCGAGGTTGATGTCCTGCACGCCCACGCGTGCCAGGCGCCGGCAGTAGGCGACGGTCTCCAGCACCTCGTCGAGGGTCTCGTCGGGGAAGCCGATGATGAAGTTGCACTTCACGGTCATGCCCACGGACACCGCCGTCGCCATCGACGCGGTCATGCGCTCGAGGTCGATGCGCTTCTTGATCCGCTTGAGCACCGCCGGCGAGCCGCTCTCCGGGGCGTAGACGATGTGGTGGCAGCCCGCCCGCATCAGCGCCTCGAGCACCTCGCGGTCCAGGACCTCAGAGCGGGTGCCGCTGGGGATCTGAAAGGTCACCCCCAGGTCGGCCTCGACCAGCAGGGCGCAGAACTCGAGGATCCACGCCTTCTTCAGCACGGCGGTCAGGTCGTAGAAGTCGAAGTTCTCGGCCTTGTAGCGGGCGACGCCCTGGGTCATCTCGGCGACGACGTCGGCCGGATCCCGGGCGACCCAGCGGGTGCCCCACATCTGCACGTTGGAGCAGAAGGTGCACTGGTAGGGGCAGCCGCGCGTCGCCATGATCGGCACGCTGCGGACCCGGCCGATGCCGTAGGCCAGGCCGTTGTCGAGGTAGTTGTCGAGGGGCACGTGGTGCCAGGCCGGCCAGGGCAGCTCGTCGATGCCGCGGATGCGGGCGCGGCGCGGGGTGCGAACCAGCGTGTCGTCCGCCAAGAAGGCCAGCCCCGCGATGTGGGTGAGCCGCTCGGTGTCCACCGAGCCGCGCGTGTGAAGCTCCCGCGCCAGGTCGACCAGCGTCTCCTCGCCCTCACCGAGCACGCACACGTCGATCGCGCCGCTGTCGCGGATGGCGAACTCCGGCGCGGCGGTGATGTGCTCTCCCCCCGCCACGATCGGCGTGTTCGGGAAGGCGGCGCGCAGCGACTGCACCAGCCCGCGGACCATGGGCCACTCTTCGGAGAACATCGACGTGACGCCGATGCAGGTCGCGTCCGCGGGGACCCGGGCGACGGTCTCGGCGTCGCTCAGCCCCAGTCGGAGAAAGCGGGGGTTGTCGATGGGCGTGAAGCGGCGGGGCGCCTCGCCCAGGGCGTCGACCACCGTCACCCGCTGACCGGCCTGCTCCACGGCTGCCGCTAGGTAGGCCACCGCCACCGGCGGGCAGGCCAGGGTCGAGTAGCTCGCCTTGGGCACGCGCAGGGGCGGCCGCACCAGCACCACGTGGGGGCGGTCGTCGGCAGGGGTCGCGTTCGGCTCGTTCGAGGGCATGCGCGTGGGTCCGGTGAGGGGGCGTGGAGGTGCGGCGAGGCGCGGCGAGGCGCGGCGAGGTACGGCGGGCGCAGGGAGGCGCGGCGAAGGTGCCGCGGCGCCTGCGCTAGGGCCCCGACTATGCCACGCGCCGCCGATTGACGCTCGGCGTTCGAGCGCGGTCTGGGGGCTGTGACGCTGGCGTCTAGTGTCCCGTCGAGACGGCGACGGCGCCCGCCGCTATGCTGCCGCCGATGTCTGTCCCGCCCGCCGCAGCGGCCCCTGTCGCGCCCCACACCGGAACCACCCGCGGGTCAGCGCGCCAGCGTCTGGCTGGCTGGATCCGCGGGCCGCGAGGGCAGATCTTCGGGCTCGCGCTCGCCCACATGGCGGCGGCGACCTGGGTGCTCACCAGCCGCGAGGTGGTCGACGACGAGGGCTACCTCGCCTTCACCGGCGCGCGGCTGTGGCTCGACGCGCCGCTGGCGGCCTTCTTCGCGCTGAAGCTGCACCCGGTGGTGAGCGTGCTGCAGGCGCCGTGGGCGGCGCTCGGCTGGCGGGCCTGGCTGGTGGGGCACGTGCTCACGGGGGGGCTGGCCGTCGCGCTGCTCGGCAGCGCGGTGCGGCGCTTCGGCGGCCGCGGGCCCCTCGCCGCGCTGCTGCTCGCAGCGTCGCCGGCGCTCGTCGTCGCGTCGGCCGCGGGCCAGTCCAACGTCGACGGGCTGCTCCTGGTCTGCGCTGCGCTCTACGCAGCCGCGCGCGCGGCTGAGCGAGCGCCGCCCCCGTCGCCGGTCGGCGCGAGCGCAGCGCGTCCCCCCGGGGCCTGGGTGCCGTGGGCGGGCGTGCTGGGCGTGCTGCTCTCGCTGTGCCCCTGGGCGCGCGTCGAGACGGTCTTGGGGGCCTTTGCGCTCGGGGTCTTCGCCCTCTGGCGGCTCCCCACGGGGCGCAGGGCCCTGGCGGTCGGCGCGGCGCTCTTCCCCCTGGCCTACGGGGTGGGCGGGGCGCTCTACCACGGAGACGCGCTCTTTGTGCTGCACTACCCGCCCTCGGTCCCCCAGGGGGTGCCGCTCAACGAGTCGATCTACGACTTTCCGGCGACCCTGGCCGACAGCGCGGCGTCGGTGGCCCGCAACCTGGCGTGGGTGTGCGGCGCGTGGCCCCTGATCTTCGCCCGCGGATGGTCGCGGCTGCCGGCCATGGGGCGCCTCGGGCTGGCCCTCAGCGTCGGCGTGACCACGGCGATGACGCTGGTGCCGCTCACGGGCGGCTTCTTCGACTTCCCCTGGCCGCGCTACCTGCTGGTGTTGCTGCCCTGGCTGGCGCTGACCGTAGGGCTCGCCGTGCGGCACCGGACGCTCGCGAGGGTCGTGGTGGCGCTCACGCTGGTGACGGCCGGGTGGACCCTCAGCACACCTCAGCGCCACTGGCGGCTCGGCTTCGTGGCGCCGACCGAGGCCGAGGCGCAGGCGTTGCGGGTGCTCCGCGGCGGCGTGACCGCCGGGCGGGTGTTCACCACCAACATGCGCGTGGCGCTGGCGCTGCAGCAGGACAGTGAACGCACGCCGGGACGCCCACAGGTGGTGTTCCTGCCAGGGCACGACGTGCAGCTCGAGCTCTTCAGCCTGCTCAACCACGCCAACGGGCAGTTCGACGCGCTGACCCGCTCCTTCGCCCGGGTGTTCCTCGGGCGCACCGTGTGGACCTGCGCCCTCCCGGACCTGGCCCTGACCACCGCCGACCGTCTGGTCGTGGGCGCTGACCCGCGTCGCACGCTGCTCCTGCCCGACGCGGTGTTGGCCGCGGTCGCCGACCCCGGCCCCCGCTTCGGCGACGAGCTGCAGCTCTGGCGACCGCGGGGTGGGCGGCTGCAGCCGCGGTGGCCGCCCCCGCTGCCGCCGCGAGCGATGCGCGCCTTCTGCGCCGCACCGGCAGCTGTGGGCCCTTGAGCGCGCTGCCTTCGCGTCTGCGCTCGTCGTAGGGCGCCCGCCCCGCTACCCTGGCGCGGCACGGCGACCTGCGGCCCTCTCGTGCCGCCTGCGACCCGCGCTTCCCAGCGTCCCAAGGAGCCCCATGTCCCGCGCCACCCTCGGCCTGCCCGGCCCCGTCCGCTCTTATCTCCTCGAGACCACGGTGGACGAACACCCAGCGCTGGTGGGCCTGCGCCACGCCACCGAGGCCCAGACCGGCGACGACGCCGAGATGATCTCCAGCCCGGAGCAAGCCGCCTATCTGCGCTGGCTGCTGCGGCTCATCGGGGCGCGCCGCTGCCTCGAGATCGGCACCTTCACCGGCTACAACGCCCTGAGCATGGCGCTGACGCTGCCCGAGGACGGCACGGTGGTGGCCTGCGACGTCAGCGCCGACTTTCCCGCCGTCGGGCGTCCCTTCTGGCGCGAGGCGGGCGTCGCGTCGCGAATCGATCTGCGCATCGCGCCCGCGACGGACACCCTGGGCGCGCTCGTCGCCGCGGGCCACGCCGGCACCTTCGACCTGGCGTTCATCGACGCCGACAAGCCGGGCTACACCACCTACTACGAGCAGTGCCTGACCCTGCTGCGGCCGGGCGGCATCATCGCCGTCGACAACGTGCTCTGGAGCGGTCGGGTCGCGGACCCCGCGGACCAGAGCGCCAACACAGTCGCCATCCGCGCGCTCAACGATCACGTGTTCGCGGACGCCCGCGTCGACGCCGTGATGCTGCCCATCGGCGACGGGCTGACGCTCGCCACCAAGCGAACCTGAGGAGCCGACATGTCCACGACCTTTCCCATGCCCGAGTACGACCGGCTCGACGCGACCGCGCTCGCAGCCTTGGTCGCGTCGGGCGAGGTCACGCCCGAGACCTTGCTCGACGCGGCCGTCGCTCGCCTGCAGGCCCGCAATCCCGCGCTGAACGCCGTGGTCGAGCCCCTCGTCGAGCGCGCCCGGGGCCGGGTGCACGCGCTGCCCGAGGGGCCGCTGCGGGGGGTGCCCTTCCTCTTCAAGGATCTGAAGCTGATGCTCGCGGGCACCAAGACCACCGGCTCGACCAAGCTGATGCGGGACTACGTGGCGCAGCGCTCGTCGGTCCTCGCGGAGCGCTACGAGGCGGCGGGGCTGCAGATCCTCGGCAAGACCAACACCCCCGAGTACGGGATCATGGGCATCACCGAGCCCGCCCTGCGCGGGCCCTGCCGCAACCCTTGGAACACCGACCACACGCCGGGGGGCAGCTCCGGCGGCTCCGCGTCGGCGGTCGCCGCCCGCATCGTCCCGGCGGCGCACGCGGGGGACGGCGGCGGCTCCATCCGCATCCCGGCGGCGGCCTGCGGGCTCGTGGGCCTCAAACCCACCCGCGGCCGCGTGACCATGGCCCCCTTCATCGGCGAGGCGTGGAGCGGCTTCGTGCAGGAGCACGTCGTGTGTCGGACGGTGCGCGACAGCGCCCTCTTCCTCGACATCGAAGACGGCCCCGTGCCCGGAGAGCCCTACGCCGCGCCGCACAAGCCGCGCCCCTGGGTCGACGAGCTGAACGCGCCGGTGGGCAAGCTCCGCGTGGCCTTCGACACCGGCGCGCTCTACGGCGACGACACCCACCCCGACTGCCAGACGGCGGTGCGGGACGCCGCGGAGCTCCTGCGTGAGCTGGGGCACGAGGTGGTCGAGGCGCGCCCCTCGTTCCCGCGAGACGAGCTGGTGCGCGCCTACTTCGTCGCGGTGGCGGCCGGCGTCGCGCGCATGGTCGACGAGACCGCGGCCCGCTTCGGCAAGAAGCCCGCCTACGATCAGGTGGAGCCGGCCACCTGGCTGCTCGCGCTCATCGGCTGGAAGACCTCCGCCGCCGATCTGGTCGGCGCTCAGTGGACCATGCAACGCGCGGCCCGCGACGTGGCTGCCTTCTTCGAGACCTGCGACGTCTTTGTCACGTCGACCCTGGCCCGGCCGCCGGCCCGGGTGGGCGAGCTGCTGCCGACGCGGGCTGAGCAGGCCCAGGTCGCGGCCCTGCGGCACCTGGCCTTCAAGCCTGTGCTCGACTTTGCCCTTCAGAAGATGGCGTCCGGCAAGCTCGCGGCGACGCCGAACACCCAGCTCTTCAACCAGACCGGCCAGCCCGGCATCAGCCTGCCGCTGTCGTGGAACGCCGCCGGGCTGCCGATCGGCGTGCAGCTCGTGGGTCGCTTCGGAGACGAGGCCACGCTCTTCCGGCTGTCGAAGCAGCTCGAAGAGGCGCGCCCCTGGGAGGACCGGCTCCCCCCCATGGTCGACGGATAGGCCCCCTTGGTCCCGCCGAGTCGCCCGCCTGCGCCGGTCGCACCTACGCCGCCCGCCCGGCCCTTCGTCATGCCCGCGTGGGCCGTGGCCCTTGGCGCCGCGCACCTGCTCCTGAGCCCGGTGACGCGGGAGCTGGTCTCGGTCAGCGACGCCGATCGCTACTTCCTCCCGACCCTGGGTCCCACCGACGCGCTCGCCGCGGCGCTGGCGCTGGTCGTGCTCTCGGCCGGCCTGTTCGGGGCGTCGCGACTGCTCTCGCCTCGCCTGCCGCCCGCCGTGGGTCAGGCCCTCGGGCTGGCCGCGCTGGGGCTGCTCGTCGTCCACGTGGCCACCCTGGGGGGCAACGCGCTGAGCGAGCGGCAGCACACGGGCGCCTGGTTGCCCCGCTGGCAGCGTCTGGTGCCGTGGGGGCCAGGCCTGCTCGCGGCCGCCCTGGCGGTGCTGGGCGCCGCGGGCTGGTGGCTCAGAGGGCCGGTGCTCACGGGGGCGCGCTGGGTGCTCGGCGTGCTCGGCGGGTTCGGCGTCTGGACCCTGGGTCTGCTCTTGTGGGCCGCGATCTCGGGGCTGCCCCCGGCGTCTGAGCCGCCTGTCGACGGCCCCGCTTCAGCGCCGGTCGCGACCCAGCGCCCACGCCCGCCGCCATCGACGGCGAGCGGTCAGCGGGTGGTGTGGCTGCTCTTCGACGAGCTCGACCATCGCGCCGCGTTCGAGGAGCACCTCGCGGCGCTGCCGAACCTCAGGGTGCTTCGAGATCGCGGGGTGCTCGCGACCCAGGCCTACCAGGCCGGTGAGCACACGCTCGACACCGTGCCGGACATGTTCACGGGCCAGCGGCTCGAGGCTGTGCGGCCGCTCGGCCGGCGGGCCTTGCAGGTGACGCCGCGGGGCGGTCGACGCGCGCTCTGGCACCGGCTGCCGACCTGGGCGCACGCGGCCCACGCCGCAGGCCAGCGCGTCGGCATCGCGGGGGCGTATCACCCCTATTGTCGGCTCTACGGCGGGGAAGCGGCGGACTGTGTCCAGGCCACCGTGGGCGTCGCCCACACCCGGGGGGGACTGCCGCTGGCCACGCGGGTGCTCGCGGACCTCGCCACGCTGGACCTGCTCCGTCCCCGCCGCGCCGCCATCGCGGCCAACGTCGCCGTCCTCGCCGCGGGGCGGCGGCAGGCGCTCGACGCGGATCTGGACGTCACCTTCATGCATGTCTTGTTGCCGCACGAGCCCTTCACCTGGGACGTGGACCGCGCGCAGCCGCAGGTGTGGACCGGCTGGTCGGAGGGATATCGGTCCAACCTGCGCTGGGTCGACCACTGGCTCGGCGGTCTGCGGCGGGCGCTGGCGGCCTCGCCCCTGGGCGCGTCCACCACGCTGGTGATCTCGGCCGACCACGGGTGGCGCGCCAGCCAAGCCCTGGCCGGGCGGCCTCCAGACCGTCGCGTGGCGCTGCTGGTGGTGCCGCCGGGCTCCGCGGGCGCCGCGCGGCGCGTCGACCGTCCGATCTCCGCCCGAGCGGTGGGGCCGCTGGTCCAGGCGCTGGCGCTGGGCGAGCTCCCAGCGAGGGCCGACGCCATCGCGCGCTGGCTCGGCGCGCGGCCCGTCGCCAGCGCCGCGGAGCGGTCCGGACTGGCGTCGCCCGCGCGCTGATCCAGCTCCGCTCAGCCTTCGGCGTCCAGCGCGTCGAGCAGCTCCTCGACCTGGGCGCGCGTGCAGTGGTCGAAGCCCACCAGCCCGTCGGCCAGGGCGGCGGTGGCCACCGGCGCACGTTCGCAGCGGTTCAGGCAGCCGCGCGGCACCACGTCGAAGGCGCGCTTGCCGGCCGCCAAGCGGGCGTCGCGCAGCTCGAGCAGCTCACCGAGCAGTGCGCCAGCTCCCCAGAGCTGGCAGCGGGCCGCGCAGACGGCGAGCGCGATGTCATGTTCCCGTGTCACCTGCACCTGGGGCGCGTAGCTCAGGGCCAGCCACGCGTGCACACGCTCGGCGCCCTGCGCCTCAGCGAGGGCGTCGACGTCCGCGGCGCTCAGCGCCGGGCCAGCGGCAGCCAGGGCCTCGCCGAGGCTCCACAGGTGTTGGAAGTCGACCGCCTCGTGGGTCGGTGCGCGTGGCTGCATGGCGAGCTCCCGAGGCCGCCGCGGGTGCGGTCAGCCCAGGGCGCGATACCACGGCAGCCCGCGGGCGTGAACCGCCGCGTCAGGCCACGTTTGGCCGGGGGCGCTCCGCTGGCCGGGGCGCGGTGCCGGGCACCGCGCGCTGCCGCAGCTCGTGCCACGCGATGGTCACGGTACCGCCGTCGCGCTCATAGCCCTCTTCCCACTCGCCCAGGGTCTCGAGCACCGCGTGATCCACGTAGCGAACGTGGTCGATGTGCACGAGCACCTCGCGCCCTGCGGGCAGGCCGCGCAGCACCGACGAGACCATGGGCACGCGGACGAAGGTCGCCGCGCCGTGCATGTCGACCTCGATGCGGCCGTCGACCTCCGACACGTCGAGCTCCAGGTGGGACGCGGCCCACGCCAGACGCAGCATCGACGCGA
>JAUIAC010000308.1 GCA_030425545.1 bacterium
GACGCAGTTCTGTGGCGCGGACGCGACCGCGCCCTTCACCAGGAAGGCGCCGATGGGGTAGCGCCGGTCGAGGGTGCCGGTGATGAAGTCCATGACCTTGTCTGCGCTGTAGGACGCGACGAGGTCGCTGATGTCCTCTTTGCCGGTGGGGAGCGTCTCGGTGTACTGCCCGTCGAGGCAGCTGGGATCGACCTCGCCGCTGGTGCCCCCGCCGCTGGTGCCCCCGCCGCTGGTGCCCCCGCCGCTGGTGCCCCCGCCGCTGGTGCCGCCCGCGTCGCTGGCGCCCCCACCGTCGGCGCTGCCGCCGTCGAGGGCCACGCCACCGCCGGCGGCGCCGCCGTAGCTCGAACCACACGCTCCGAGCACCAGCGCCAACGCGACGACGAACGCCGCGCTCCATCCGTTGTCGACGCCGACGCCGGGCGCTCCACTCCGATTCCGATCAACCACCATCTCGCCCTCCAGGCGCGCGAGGATGCCAGGGATTCTCGGACGATGCAGCGACCTCGTCGCACCCCGTCGCCGCACCGATGCAAAGGGGCCCGCGCCAGGGTGACGCCCCGCCCTGGCGTGGCTACACTCCGCGCGCTTCCAGCCCCAGACCATGGAGGGCGCTATGCAGGTCACCCACTCGACACAGCCTGACACCTCGCCGAACGAGGCCGCTGCAGGCCCGCAGGGCGACGCTTTTGCCTCGTCGGACGTCTTCATCGACCGCCACGTGGGTCCGCGCACGCACGATCTCGAGGCGATGCTGGCGACGGTCGGTGTGCCCGACCTGGACGCGCTGATCCGCAAGACCGTACCCGACGACATCCGCGCCGAGGCGGCGCTGCAGCTGCCCCCAGCGCTCAACGAGAGTCAGGCCCTGGCGGCCCTGCGCGCGCTGGCGGACCAGAACGTGGTGCGTCGCAGCTTCATCGGCCAGGGCTACGCGGGCACGATCACGCCGCCGGTCATCCGCCGGAACCTGCTCGAGAACCCGGGCTGGTACACGCAGTACACGCCCTACCAGGCAGAGATCTCCCAGGGCCGCCTGGAGATGCTGCTCAACTACCAGACCATGGTCTGCGACCTCACCGGGCTGGAGGTGGCCAACGCCTCGCTGCTCGACGAGGCCACCGCCGCCGCGGAAGCCATGGCGATGTTCCACCGCCTGCGCCCGCGGAAGAGCACGGCCAACCGCTTCTTCGTGTCACAGACCTGCCACCCCCAGGTGATCGAGGTCGTCCGCACCCGCGCGAAGTGGCTCGGCATCGAGGTGTTCGTCGGTGACGAGCAGCTGGCGACGCCCGACGCGGAGACCTACGGCTACCTGCTGGCCTACCCGGGCACGGACGGCGAGGTGCGCGACCACCGCGACTTCGTCACCGCCGCCCACGACGCAGGCGCCCTGGTAGCCGTGTGTACCGACCTGCTGGCCCTGACCCACCTGGCGTCGCCGGGCAGCTGGGGGGCGGACGTGGCGCTGGGCAACAGCCAGCGTTTCGGCGTCCCCATGGGCTACGGCGGGCCCCACGCGGCCTTCTTCGCCACGCGCGAGGCGTTCAAACGGCAGGTGCCCGGGCGCATCATCGGTGTGTCGCGCGACAGCGACGGGCGCAAGGCGCTGCGCATGGCCCTGCAGACGCGCGAGCAGCACATCCGCCGCAACCGCGCCACGAGCAACATCTGCACCGCGCAGGTGCTCCTGGCCAACATCGCCGCGGCCTATGGCTGCTACCACGGCCCCGAGGGGCTCACCGCCATCGGCGCCCGGGTCCACCGGCTGGCCACAGCCCTGCGCGCCGCGCTGCACGAGGCGGGGCACGACGTGGGCGCTGGCGCGATCTTCGACACGGTCACCGCCGAGGTCGCAGGGGCGTCCAAGGTCGCCGACGCTGACGCGGTGGTCGCACGCGCGCTGGCGAGCGGGATCAACCTGCGCAACTACGGCGACGGTCGGGTGGGCTTCACCGTCGACGAGACCACCACCTCGGACGACGCAGACGGCATCTTGCGCGCCTTCTCGGCGACGCGCAGCGACTTCGACGCGGCCTTGGCGGGGGCGCCGGTCCGCCTGCCGACAGCGCTCGTCCGCTCCACCCCCTTCATGACGGACCCGTGCTTTCACAGCTACCGCTCCGAGACCGAGCTGCTGCGCTACCTGACCCGTCTGGCGGACAAGGACCTGAGCCTGACCCGCGCGATGATCCCCCTGGGCTCGTGCACCATGAAGCTCAACGCCGCCGCGGAGATGGAGCCCATCAGCTGGCCCGGCATCGGCGGGCTGCACCCCTTCGTGCCGCGCGACCAGGCCCTGGGCTACCGGCAGCTCTTCGCCGACCTCGAAGACTGGCTGGCCGACATCACCGGCTTCGACGCCATCAGCCTGCAGCCCAACGCCGGCTCACAGGGCGAGTACGCCGGCCTCCTGGCGATTCGCGGCTATCAGGAAGCCGAAGGCCAGGGCCACCGTGACGTGTGCCTGATCCCCACGTCCGCCCACGGCACCAACCCGGCCAGCGCGGTGATGGCGGGCATGCGCGTCGTCGCCGTGCGCTGCGACGACCAGGGCAACATCGACGTCGACGACCTGCGCGCCAAGGCCGCCAAGCACGCCGACGAGCTGGGTGCGCTGATGGTGACCTACCCGTCCACCCACGGCGTGTTCGAGACGGCCATCCGCGAGATCTGCGACGTGGTGCACGAGCACGGCGGCCAGGTCTACATGGACGGCGCCAACCTCAACGCCATGGTCGGCCTCTCGCGTCCTGGTGACATCGGGGCTGACGTTTGCCACCTCAACCTACACAAAACTTTTGCGATTCCGCACGGTGGTGGCGGCCCCGGCATGGGCCCCATCGGCGTGCGCGCCCACCTGACGCCCTACCTGCCCGGCCACCTGCAGCTCGACGACGGCACGGCCCCGGTGGGCGCGGTGAGCAGCGCCCCTTGGGGGAGCGCCTCGATCCTCGCGATCTCCTGGGCCTACATTGCCATGAGCGGCGCAGAGGGGCTCACTCACTCGACAAAGGTCGCGATCCTCAACGCGAACTACATCGCCAAGCGCCTGTCGGAGCATTACCCGGTGCTCTACACCGGGGAGCACGGGCACGTGGCGCACGAGTGCATCATCGACCTGCGACCGCTGAAGAAGAGCGCTGGCGTGACGGTGGACGACGTGGCCAAGCGGCTGATCGACTTCGGCTTTCACGCGCCGACCATGTCGTGGCCGGTCGCGGGCACCTTGATGATTGAGCCGACCGAGAGCGAGTCCAAGGCCGAGATCGACCGCTTCTGCGACGCGATGATCGCCATCCGGGCGGAGATCGCCGCCGTCGAGTCCGGCGAGGTGCCCTACGAGCAGAGCGCGCTGCACCACGCGCCGCACCCGGCGGAGAGCCTGCTGGTCGACACGTGGACGCGGCCCTACAGCCGCGCTCAGGCCGCCTACCCCATGGCGGGTCAGCGCACCGACAAGTTCTGGCCCGCCGTGTCGCGGGTCGACAACGCGTTCGGCGACCGCCACCTGGTGTGTACGTGCCCCTCGGTCGAAGAGCTCGCCGCCCTCATCGACGACTGAGCGCGCCCCGCGTCGACCCACACCGGCGCGCCGAAGCAGGCGCCGCCCCCTCCAGCCCTCATGCGCGCCCCCGGCGCCCGGAGCCCCGATGAAACCCACCCTCCGCCCGAACTGCGCTCACTTCTCCTCCGGCCCCTGCGCCAAGCGTCCCGGCTGGTCTGTCGACGCCTTGAGCGGCGTGCTCTCTGGCCGCTCGCACCGCAGCAAGCCGGGCAAGGCGAAGCTGGCGGAGGTCATCGACCGCTCGGCGGCGATCCTCGGCCTGCCCGAGGGCTGGCGCCTGGGCATCGTGCCGGCCTCGGACACCGGCGCCGTGGAGATGATGATGTGGGCGACGTTGGGCGCCCGCGGCGTCGACATGATGGCGTGGGAGAGCTTCGGCGCGGGTTGGATCACCGACGTGACCAAGCAGCTGAAGCTGGACGACGTGCGCACGCTGACGGCGGACTACGGTCAGCTGCCGGACCTGGGCGCCTACGACGGGTCGCGGGACCTGGTGTTCACGTGGAACGGAACGACCGCGGGCGTGCGCGTTCCAAATGCCGACTGGATTCCGGCAGATCGGGAGGGGATCGTCATCTGCGACGCGACGTCTGCCGCGTTCGCCATGGACCTCGACTTCGCCAAGCTCGACGTGGTGACCTGGTCTTGGCAGAAGGTGCTCGGAGGCGAGGCGGCGCACGGCATGGTGGCGCTGAGCCCACGCGCGGTGGCGCGCCTCGAGAGCTTCGACGCGGGCCGGCCGATGCCCAAGATCTTCCGGCTGCTCAAGGGCGGCAAGCTCAACGAGGGGGTGTTTCGCGGCAACACCATCAACACCCCGTCGATGCTGGCGGTGGAAGACGCCCTCGACGGCCTGCGCTGGGCCGAGTCGGTCGGGGGGCTCTCCGGGCTCATGGCTCGTTCGCAGGCCAACCTGGACGCCATCGCGCGCTGGGTGGACGCCACGCCCTGGATCGACTTTCTGGCGGAGGACCCGGCCACACGGTCGAGCACGTCGATCTGCCTGAAGTTCGTGGGCCCTGACGTCGACGGGCTCGACGACGCGGCGCTGGCGAAGTTCGCCCAGGGGGTCGCGGCGAAGCTGGGGGACGAGGGCGTGGCCTTCGACGTCAAGTACTACCGCGACGCGCCTCCGGGCCTGCGCATCTGGGGCGGCGGCACGGTGGAGACGAGCGACGTCGAAGCGCTGCTGCCGTGGGTGGGCTGGGCCTACGCCGCGCAGGTCGCCGAGCAGGCGTGAGCGGCCGGATCGCGCCGCGCCGCGGAGCGCCGAAAGCCCGGACGCGGCGGGGTCTGCGCCTCGCCTCGGCGCTCGTGTGGGCGGTCGTCGCCGGATGCGTCGCGCCGGAGCAGCGCGACGGAGACACGAACCCCTCGCTGCCCGACGCAGCGGACCGCTCGCCAGCTGACGCGGCCGCCGGTGACGCGCAGGGGCTCGACGGTGCGATATCCGACGGGGCGCTCCTGGATGGGGCGGTCCTGGATGGGGCGCTCCTGGATGGGGCGCTCCTGGATGGGGCGGGCGGAGGAGACGGCGCGTCCCCCGACGGCCAGCCGACAGACGCGGGCCAGACGGACGGGACTGGCGGCGACGCCATGACGGCCGACGGGGCGAGTCTGGCCGACGGGGCGAGTCTGGCCGACGGGGCCCTGGCGCCGGACACGAGCGCTCCCTTCGACCGCGTGCGCCCCTGCGGCGCCACGCTCCGCTACGTGCCACCCGCGGGCAGCTCGCCAGCCAAGGTGCAGGCCGCTGGCTCGTGGGGCTGGAGCAAGCTGGTGGACCTCAAGCCCAAAGGCGCCGCCTGGGAGGGGGACGTGCCCGTGCCCCAGGGCGCAGCGGGCGCGGGGCTCTACTGCTACAAGCTCATCGTCGACGGCGCGTGGCAGCTGGACCCGGCTGAGCCCTACCGCGCCTGGTGCGACGGGGTCGAGAACTCCGGGCTGCGCGTGGGGGACTGCACCCTGCCCCTGCTGACGCTGCACGGCGTGCCCAAGGCCACCACCACAGGGCTGACAGCGTCCGTCGACTTCTGGCGCGGCGCGGGCACGAGCGCGCCGACGCAGCTCCCCGTGACCGCGACGCTGCGCCACGACTTCAAGTCCACCCAGGTGGCGGTGACCTGGGACCCCAAGCATTGGCGCGCCAGCGTCGAGGTCACCGGGCTGGCGCCGGGCAAGTACACGCTCACCTTCGCCACCGCGAAGCCCGCTGGCGCGCCGACTGCGCCCGAGCCGCTGCACCTGCCCTTCTGGGTCGCCGACCCCAAGCTGCCGCCCTTCTCGTGGCAGGGCGCGCTGCTCTACATGACCTTGCTCGACCGCTTCGTCGACGGCCACGCGAGCAACAACGCCAAGACGCAGCCCGGCGTGGACGCGGGGGCGCAGTGGCACGGCGGCGACCTCAAGGGCCTGCTGCTCGCCATCGAGTCCGGCTGGTTCGACCAGCTCGGCGTCGGCGCGCTCTGGCTCTCGCCGGTGCAGACCACGGCCGCCGGTCCCGAGGCGAGCGGCGACGCGGCCTACAAGGTCAGCGGGTACCACGGCTACTGGCCGGTCAAGCCCCGCACGGTGGACCCCCGGCTCGGGAGCGCCGCGGACCTGAAGGCGGTGGTGCAGGCGGCGCACCAGCGCGGCATGCGCGTGCTCATGGACTTCGTGCTCAACCACGTGCACAGCGACCACGACTACTACCTGGCCCACGGCCCCAAGACCGCCTCGGGCGCGCCCAACCCCGACGCCTGGTTCAATGACGGCTGCATCTGCGGCACGGCCGGCTGCGACTGGACCGCCCAGGCGCTCACCTGCCTCTTTCGGCCCTACATGCCCGACGTCGACTGGAAGGTGCACGCCGCCAGCGAGCAGATCATCGCCGACGGGCTGTGGTGGCTGCACACCTTTGACCTCGACGGCATGCGGGTCGACGCGGTCAAACACGTGGACGCGTCCGCCGTGTTCAACCTGGCCACCCAGGTGCGGGAGCGCTTCGAGACCGCGGGCACGGACTACTTCCTCACCGGCGAGACGGCCATGGGCTGGTCCGGCGACAGCCTGGCGGCCAACCAGGCGCAGTACGGCACCATCAACGCCTATCTGGGGCCCACCGGCCTCGACGGCCAGTTCGACTTCGTGCTCTACCACGCTGTGATCAATCAGGTCTTCGCCCTGGAGACCAAAGGCATGGTCCACCTGGACGTGTGGACGGGACACTCGCAGACCCAGTACACGGCAGGCGCGGTGATGACGCCCTACATCGGCAGCCACGACACGGCGCGCTTCGTCACGCGGGCGGACTATCGCGGGCAGGCGGGGCACCCCAAGTCGGTGGTCGACAACAAGTGGAGCGACCAGCCGCTGCCCGACCAGCCGGGCGAAGACGAGCCCTACCTGCGGGCGCGGACGGCGCT
>JAUIAC010000008.1 GCA_030425545.1 bacterium
AGGGCGACAGCGCCGCCACGACCACAGACAGCGGAGAGGTCCAGGCCGGCCAGCTCGTCGGCTTGGAGCTCACGGTCAACAACGCGAGCCTGGCCGTGGCCGACCGCGTCACGCTCACCCTCACCGCGGTGCGCTCGAGCGGCGCCAAGGGGCCGCTGACCGACGCCGAGAAAGCGACCTTCACCGTCGACGGCCTCGCTCAGTCTGGCGCCGGCGTCGCGCCCGAGGGCACCGCCCAGCCCGCCGCGGCGGTGTGGACCTTCGGCGGCAAGCTCCAGCTCGCGGGCGTGCGCCCCGGCAAGGCCTCGGTCGTCGCGACCGTCGGCACGCTGAGCTCCGAGCCGCTGGCCGTCACGGTCGGCTGGCCCGCGGGCGACGGGGTGTTGGCCACCTCGGCAGACGCCTTGGGCAAGACCGACGCCGAGCGAAAGGCCGACCTCGAGACGACGGTGCAGCTCTACGGCAAGTCCATCGGCGCCGGCGGGCTCACGGCGACGCTGCGCTTTCCGGAGTCCGCGCAGGCCGGCGATCGCTTCGACCTCGCCAAGCCCCCGAAGTCGGGCGCGCTCAGCCTGACCCTCGCCTTCGCGGACCTGGGCGGCGCGACGGTGAAGCCAGCGGTCGGCGCGCTGTGGATCGACCAGGTGGACAAGGGCCTGTACCGCGGCAGCTTCCTCGGTCGCACGACGCAGCTCAAGCCGGTGGTGGGCGTGTTCACGGTCCCGCGCAAGGGGCTCTTTGGCGTCGACCTCCTCGGCGACGCGGTGCAGGTCGCCCAGAGCGACGACCTGCTCGCGGTGACCGGCACGCACTACAGCCGCGTGTCGGTGGTGGCCACGGGGGACGGCAACGCGGTGCTCTACGCCCGTCGGATCAAGGACGGACTCAAGGCCTTCCTCGACCGCTGGCAGATCGACGGCAAGACCGGCAAGACGACGCCGCTGACCCCGCTCGTGTCCGACGCCAACGCCTACGACGGCGTACCGACCGTGAAGGCGCCCGCGTTTGGGCAGGTGGTGCGCGCCAGCCACGGCAGCGTGACCTGCGAGGTCTGGGAGGGGCGGGACGGCAAGGGCGCGACCAAGCCGCACCGCCTCTGGGTCCAGCTCCTCGACGACAAGGGCACGGTCATCGGCAAGCCCACCGCGGTGAGCGACGACGTGTGCGACGGCAGCTGCCAGCCCACGGTTCAGCTCTTGCCGTCGACGCGCTTCCTCGTGGTGTGGGCCACCGCCGGAGCGGGCGTGCAAGTGCGCCGGGTCAAGGGGCAGCCCGTGGACGGGGCGCCCGCGTTCACGGCGGCCAAGCCCATCGTCATCGCCGCCAACGGCAAGGACCCGGTCGCTGCGGTGCACGGCACCAATGTGCTGCTCGGGTGGTTTGACCCCGACGTCGGCCACGTGTGGCGGCACTACACCGACAAGATCAGCGCCGGCCTCAGCGCGCTCGCGCCCAAGCAGCCCATCGGCGTGGCGTCGACCCAGGCGCCCAGACAGGCGCTCAGCGCGGTCACCTCGCCCTCGAGCGCGCCCAACCTGCTCTTCGTCAGCGCGTGGATCGACTACACCCCAGGCGCCAAGCTGGCGATGCGGCGCGTCGGGCTCGACGGCACCGCCCTCGGCACGCCCGTCCCGCTAGGCGACGTGGACGCCGACGCCATCTGGGCCGCGAGCGGCAAAGACGGGCAGGTCACCGCCCTCACGCGGAGCCCCAAGAACGGGCTGACCGTGCGCAAGCTGCGCTACGCCAGCTACAACGACACGGGCAAGCTCCTCGGCGAGCCGGTGCCGCTCTTGGCGCCCGGCGGCACCTGGCAGGTGCACCCCGCCATGGCCTATCTGCCCGACGTCGACGTGTGGGTCGTGGCCTGGTCCGGCGACGCCCAGAGCCCGGGCGTGTGGCTGCGGCGCTTTCGCTGAGCGGCGACGGTGCGCGGCGACGGTGCGCGGCGACGGTGCGCGGCGACGGTGCGCGGCTCGAGACGGTGTGTACGGCGCTGAGAGCGCGCTCCTGGGCCGCTGACCTTGCAAGCGAGCCGCGGCTACGCCCGTCAACGCGGGAGCCGACAGGGCGCCGCCTGTACGGAGGTTGCGGCTGACCGACGCGGCGGCACGACGCGGCGGCACGACGCGGCGGCACGACGCGGCGGCACGATGCTGCACCGTGGCGGCCTGAGTGGCCCTGCGCCAGGGGCCGGCCCTACTTCAGGCGGAACTCGATCTCGGTGGTGCCGATGGTGATCTTGTCGCCGTCCTTCAGGAACACCTTGTGAATCCGCGCCCCGTTGACGAGCACGCCATTGGTCGAGTTCATGTCGGCGACCTCGTAGCGCATCTGATCGATCTTGATCGCCGCGTGGCGCCGCGACACCGACCCGTCCTGGATGACGATGGTGTTGCCCTTCATGGAGCCGATGGTCGTCACGTCGTCGATGAGCGGGAAGATGTCTCCGGCCAGGGGGCCCATGCGCACGTAGAGCTTGCCGCGGTCGGGCCCGTCGTACTCCTGCTCGACGTACTCCTGCTGACCGCCGCCCCCACGCCGCCGACCGAGCATCACGATCAGGCCGATGAAGAGCGCCAGGCCGATGATGGCGCCGAGGGCGATGCCGATCCACATCAGCATCGCCTTCCAGTTGAAGGAAGGCTTGGGCAGGCGCACGTCCGGGTACTCGCCCTCGATGGGCCCGTCCTTGCCGGCGTCGACCTTCAGGCTGATGGTGTAGTTCATCAGCTCCTTGCCCTTGATGGTCTCGCCGTTCTCCGGGAGCTCCGCCAAGGTCGCGCGGATGATGTACTGCTTCTTGATCCGCGCGGCGAAGCCGTCCCACACCGCCGGCACGGTGCTCAGGTCCGTGGGTTTCACCCGCCGGTAGAGCCCCTTGGTGCCCTCGGTCAGCGTCTGCATGGTCGACAGGAAGCCCTGGTCGTCCGCCGAGAAGCCGATGGCCATGACCCGCACCCCGTACTCCTTGAACCGACCCACGACGCGCTCGAACTTGCGCACGATCTTGGTCTTCTTGGTCAGCGTGTCCTTGCCGTCACTCATGATGATGAGGTAGCGGCGCCGGGTCGCGCCCAGGCTCGGCACAGCCTTCTTGTAGAAATCAAAGGACTTGCGAACGGCGCGAACGAAGGGTGGGTCGGCCTCGTTGTCGCCGCCCTTCTTGCCCTCCATGCCGAAGTCGTCCTCCTCCTTCATGCCCTTGTAGGCCTCCACGGAGTCGACGGCCTGCTTGAAGCTGGAGCCAAAGGGGTAGACCTGCTCGAGCGTCGACCCCTGCCGGTACGCCACGACCGCGACCTTGTCGTTGCCGCGCAGGGCCTTGATGAAGTCCTTGACGCCCGTCTTCTGGATCACGAAGGGGGAGCGCGTCTCGCCCTCGCCCTGGATGCGGTACGAGTTGGACGCGTTCATCAGCACGAGGATCGCCACGGGCTCTTTCGCCGCCTCGGCGGTCTCGATCTCCACGGTCTTCAGGTCGAGCGCAGCGCCGTTGGCCAGGATCTCGATCTGCGAGTCCTTCAGCTTCTCAATCGGCGTGTAGGTCACGTCGAGCACGTCGGCGTGCAGGGTCAGCTGCTTGGTCTTCTCGTCGAACTCGACGTGATCGATGACGATGCGCTGCTCCGCGAAGAGGGTCAGCGGCAGCAAGAGAACGAGCAGCGCAGGAAAGAGGGCGCGCAAGCGACGCATGTGCAGGCTCCGACGGTCGGTCCGCGGCAAAAAGCGCCGGGACGGGAAACGCGAGACGCTTCGGGTATAGCACCGCGCTCGGGCCATTTGAAGCCGAGCGCCTCGCTGCGTGGCCCTCTCCAGACCCGGCGCTCGCAGCGAAGATCAGGACGTCTGTGACCCTTTCTTCGATCGGTGAACGATCCCGAGGCCCGGCCGGCGCAAAAAGCGCGCGAGCGGCGCCAGTTCCCCGGCCCGCTCGCGCAGCTTCAGACATGGCGGCCCGCGCTACTCGAGCGACTTGAACTTGAGCTCCGTGCGCCCGAGCCGGACCTTGTCGTTGTCGATCAGGTCCTCACGCGACACACGGCGCTCGTTGACGAAGCTGCCGTTGGTCGAGTCCAGGTCGACGAAGGTGAACTCGCCGTTCTCATGCCGAATCACGGCGTGATGCGAGCTCAGGTAGGGGTCGGTGAGCACCACGTCGCAGTCCGCAGCGGTCCCCATGGTGTTCTTGCCGTCCACGAGCCGAAAGTCGCGCCCACGCAGCTCACCGTTGAGCACGACCACCCAGCCTACGCAGGGCTGAAAGGTCTGCGCCTGGAGCGAGGCGAGGTCGATCGCGACGGTTGCCTCCGGCTGCTCATAGGCCTCTTCTTGCTGTTGCGAGCCACCGCCCTTGCCACCGGAGAACCAGCCCATCCCGCCCCCTTCCGCTTTCTTCTTGTTCTGCCCGCCCTTCGGCATCTTGGGCGCTTTCGGTGCCTTCGGCTTCTTCGGTGCCTTGGCGCCCTTGACCTTGTTCTTCGCGGCCTTGCCCGGCGCGTCGACGACCTTGTTGAACGAGTTCGCAGCCTTGCTCTTGGCCCGGGACTGCGCGCTCATGACCTTGCCGCGCGCCTTGTTGACGGTCATGTCAACGCGCTGCTGCCCGAGGTTCTTGAAGAAATCGAAGACCATGAATCGTCCTGGCGAGGAAGCTCGCCCGCCCAGTCTGTCACAACTTCAGAACGCAGGGCAAAAAAGCCTATGCGCTCTTACGAACGCTGCACCGTGGACCGCGCGGCTGCGCAGGCGCTCGCGGCAGGTCCGGCCCAGACGACGTCGCCCCCCTGTCGCGGGACGACAGGGGGGCGACGGCTCGGTGGAGCCCCGACGCGTCAGGAGCGGCGTCGGGTCTTGGCCTTGGCCGCCGGCTTGGCGCGCGAGCGGGTGCTGCTCTTGGCCCCTCCGCCGCTCTTGAGCGGCTGGTAGGCCCACAGCTTGAAGAAGTTCAGGTCACGGTCCGCGGTGATGGGCTTGAACTTGAGCCGAATGCTCACCTCGCGCACGTGCTCGGCCGGCACCACGTAGACCCAGTTGCGCCAGCGGAACTTGCGGTCGCTGCCCGCGCAGACGCAGTTCGGCAGACGGCGCTCGTTGGCCTCGATCTCCGCCTCCCAGTCGCCGTGCACGTAGTCCATGCGCCAGACGATGTAGACGTCCTTGCCGGGCTCGACGTTGTGCAGCTCGTACTCCAGGTGGCCACCCTCGTACGCCACGCCGGTGTCCTCGACCACGACGCCGTCGGGGTACTTGAGCTTCTGACGGGTGCGGTAGCGGTCGCGCTCGCCGCTGATCTTCCAGCCGTGCTCCTTCTCGCTCTCGGGATCGAGGGGGTCGATCATGTCGATCAGCCCCATGTCGATGCCCTCGATGTTCATCTGGTCCTCGAAGGGCTTCGACCGGACCTTGATGTTCTCGATGACCACGTTGGTGTCCGCCGCGGAGGCCTCGACCTTCTTGCTCGTGCGCGCCGTGGTCTTGTCGAACATCTGCTCCATGAACTTGTAGCACTCGGACTGGTAGCTCAGCAGCGTGTCGAGAAAGTCGCTGGTGAAGGCGCCCTCGTCGTACTTCTGCATCGCGATCTCGATGTGCTTCTTGAAGTTCGCGAAGTCACGCTGGCTCGACACCTGCGGCACGTTGGCCTCGATCTCCTCCACCATCGTCCACTGGTGGCTGAGGATGATGAGGTAGAGCTTGAACACGTTGCGCAGGTCGACGAGCTGGCTGTGCAGCAGCATCTCGAGCGTGATGAAGCCGTGCAGCACGTCGGACGCAGGCAGGATGCGCATCTGATGGAAGAGGTAGGCGTAGACCCCCTTCGACCGCCGGATCATCTCCAGCAGCTCCCACAGCGTCTTCGGGTCGATGAAGGAGCCGACGCAGCCCGCGAAGGGGATGAAGCGCAGGTCGATCTCGTTCTCCACCGGGTTGAAGGGATCCTTCGCGTCGGTGATGCGCTTGACGTCCTTGGTGAGGTTGATGCGGCAGAGCTCGATCTCGCTCATGACGTCCGGCTCGGTGACCGTCCACTCGATCTTGCAGGACTCCGTCACGCGACGGTGCCCCTTGAAGTCGAGGTTCTCCTTGTAGGAGATGAAGTCACTGAACTCCTCCAGGTAGCGAGCGACCAGGTAGATGGTCGACGGCAGCTTGAAGTCGTTTGGGTTCACCTGACGGATCTCGGGCTCCCACAGGAAGATGTCCTGCCCCTGGCCGTCGATGGCGTAGCCCGACTGCACCTCGACCGCCAGCTCGCCGCGACCGCGGCCACTGACCCCGAAGCCCCCAAGACCGTGGGTCACGATGCCCGGCCCGTGGAACATGCGGTTGTGCAGCTTGCGCTTCTCGACGTGATAGCGCTCTCCCTCGTTCCAGTCCCGCTCTGTCGTGCGGAAGCCTCGGAAGAAATTGAGCCGCTTGAAAGTCTTCAGCTCGGTCTGCGACATGCGGTGCCTCCGTGTGGCGCTTGAATCGTGTGTGGGGGATCAGCGACGAAGCCGGCCTGGCGCCGGACGAGCCTGTAGCGTGCGCTACAGACCCTCCTCGCCGATGACCATGAAGGGTCCCCAGTCCTGGTCCGCCTGTTGCTGGGCGAATCGCAGGAAGTAGTTGCAGTGGGCCGGCTTCTCGGCCCGAATGACGCGATGGATGCGGATCAGCTGCTCGTCGCTGACGTCGTCCGGCGACATCGCCAGCTCGACCACGAAGCAGTTGTTCAGGTTCATCGGCGGCAGGATCGTCGACGACTCACCGATGATGCTCGAGACCTCGACGCGGAAGGCGCCCTCCGGCCACTCGTTCTCGTAGATGGTCGGCCGGTGCCCGGTGTAGATCTCGAGCAGCTCTTCCAACGCGCGGCGGGTGCCGCGGATGTTGTAGAGCGCCGGCGCGTGTCGGAGCCAGCGACGCTTGACCTCTTCAGACCAGTCGTCTTCGAGGTGCAGCGCGATCCACGAGGCGAGCCAGGGCAGGAACTCAGGCTCGGTCTCCAGGGGGCGGAAGAGCGTGTGGATGCTGTCGACCCGCGTCGACACCGACTCGTGGATCTGCTGGAAGATCCACAGGTAGTTGAGCAGCAGGTCGCCGTCGCCGCCCGAGGCGACCTGGTAGATCTGCGGCAGAAAGCGCACCCAGCTCTGCTTGCTGACGTGCAGCTCGAGCGGGGTGTCCGCGTCGACGAGCATGCCGCGTGCGGGCAGCTGCGACACCACCGTGTCTTGTGGCTCGTAGGACTGCACAAAGCGCGGCGTCCCCGGCGAGAAGCCCGCCTGGGTCAGCACGATCTGCGCGTCACGCAGCAGCAGCCCGGAGATGTCCGGTACGACGAGCTTGCGAGGACGACGCCCGCCCCGCATGCCGCCTCGACCTGATCTCGGAGTCCTTTCCGCCATCAATGCCTCAGGTTCAGCGTGCGATACGCTCGTGGGCCTTCTCCACCACCTCGACCTCGAGGCAGTGGACCAGCTCGCCGTCAGCCAGCTTCAGCTGGTCGACCTCGAGCTTGGTGCGCTCGTCGATGATGCGCACGCGGTCGACAAAGTCGACGCCCGACACCTCCTCCACCACGTGGTAGAGGTCGACCCGGTACACGGCGCGGCCAAAGGGCCAGCCGTCGCCACGCTTCCCGCCGCGCAGCGGGTGCAGGAACATCTTCACCCGGCGCTGGATCTCCGCCTTGACCCGGTCCGCGGCGGTCGCCTGCAGGAGGATGATCTCCACGACGACGCTGAGCTCGCGGAACACCGGACGCCGCACGTTGAGCACCGTGGTCAGCAGCTTGCGGTCCGCGAGGTAGTTGCGGACCTTGCGGAGCAGCTCGGTGGACGCGATGGGCTTGTCCATGAAGTCGGGGTGGTTCTCGGCCACCCGCGGCACCACGGCCACCGTGACCTCACCCTCGCGATCCGTGGTGGGCAGCGCGCAGACCCGGGCCACGGAGCTCGAGGCCTCCTTGGCGAGCCACTCGAAGTCCTCCGCCGTCACCGCCCGCCCCTTGGCCTTGAGGCTGTGGGGGCCGCGCTGCTTGGCTTCCTCGATGCTCTCGAGGTCCGAGCCGCCGTTGGCCGCGTAGAGGTTGGTCACCGACTCGACGTAGGAGATGGACTGCAGCAGCGCGGTGATGCTGTCCGGCGGGACGTTGCCGCTCTCGCCGCCGCCCACCTGGTAGTGCGAGCAGACGATGTTGCGGTCGCCCTTGGGCGGGACCATGCCACGGATGCCGTCGCCGAACTTGATGTGCCCGGTGACGATGTCCTTGGTGTAGTGACGCGAGTTGGGCTTGGAGTCGTAGAGGCTGTCCACCTCGTGCCAGCGGACCAGCACGCCCCCGTTCTCGGCGTCCTCGCGCACGCAGTCTTCGCCTTCCACTCGAATCAGCTCTTCGAGGTCCGCGCTCGGGGGACGCTCGCGCTCGTGCACCCAGATCTCCTGCCCCGGCAGCACGGGCCCGCGCACAAAGGCGAAGCGCTGGTTCGGCGTGCCCTTGGACGAGCCCAGGATGGTGTTGTCGTAGCTGGTCAGGTTGTCGGCGTAGACACAGTTGAGCAGCACGTGCCGGAGCATCGGCGGCTCGTCGTAGCCGCCGTGCTCGAGGCGGGCGCGGAGCCAGTACAGGTTCTCGCCGTAGCGCTTGTTGGAGCGGTGGTCCTCGGGTCCAACGAACTCGATGAAGCCGCTCTGGGAGAAGCCGTGCGTGTGGTCGCGCACCGTCAGCGGCTTCCAGTCGCGGCCGCCGAAGTACTCCCACGCGATGATCTGCTCGGACTTCGCCTGCTCGAGCGCCTTGCCGGTCAGCCCGGCCGCGGCTCGCAGACTACGCCCGCCGCCCGCGTCTTCGACCAGGTCGAAGAAGAGCGAGCTCTGCTCGTTGGGGAAGGGCTCCTGGAAGCCGAGGTAGAGCGTGGGGCTCTCTTCGGTCACCGGCGTGAAGGGCTGGAAGGGCTTCATCTCCTCCTTGGCCAGGGAGGTGTGCACCGTGTGGACGAAGTCGTTGTACGCGAGCACGTGCTGAAAGGGCTGCGCCGCCTCGACGAAGCGGAGCGTCAGTGACTTCAGCGTCGGCGGGCGGAGCGGGCGCTCGTCCTTCCACACCCAGCGGTCGTTCTCGAGCTCGTAGGTGCCGGGCACGCCGTAGTCGCCGCGCTCGATCCGCGCACGCACCCACAGGCCCTTGTCGCCGTTGATGTTGACCTCTTTCATGTCCTTCGGGCGCTTGAACGCCACAAAGCCGGAGGAGGTCAGACAGTTGGTCTCGTCTGCGAACTGGTGGCCGGGGTCCTCTTCGTCGTAGTCGCCGAAGCCGTTCTTGCCGATCAGCTTCCAGCGCTTGCCGTTGAAGTACTCCCACGCGATGACCAGGTCGTCCGAGTTCTGAGCCCGCGGCACCGAGTTCGGATCGGCGAGCTCCACGTCGACCCGCATCAAAGCCTGGTCGTGGCCAAAGACCGCGTCGCTCTTGAGGTAGAGGGTGCAGTCCGTCTTGGGCTCGCGCGAGAAGGGCTGGAAGTTCCGGTCCATGTCGAGCTTGAGGTAGAGGTCCCCCTCGATCGACGCGAACGACGCCTCCGGCAGCTCGCCCTCGCCGATGAGCTCCAGCCGCATGGCCAGCGTGTCGCAGAGGGTCTCTTCAGGCGACTGCGGCACTTCAGCCAGACGACCACGGATGAAGTAGCCCTTCTCCTCGGCCACCTCGGTCGGCTGCAGCTCGACCACCGGACCGATGAGCGCGACCTCGTTCGGCTTGGTCTCGATGGCCGGGTTCATCAGCTCGCGCCAACGCTCCCCGTCCCAGTACTCCCACTCCAGCATCGCCACCAGCGGGTGGGCGACCTCCGACGTGGTCGTGCTGCTCACGGTGAGCATGCTCGACTCGTTGAACGACTTCAGCCGCTCGTCGCCCACGTAGAGGAAGCGCTCGACCGAACGCACACCGGCCCAGAGCGGGACGCCGGACGTCCCGATGCCGAGCAGGTCGGTGTTGTCGGCGAAGGTCTCGTGGTGCTGGCTCATGCACTTCTGCAGCGCGTTGGCCGTGACCACGATCTCGCGGTTCGTCTCGAAGGTCTGGTAGGTGCCGTCATGCCCCGGCTTCGTGCCGCAGCGGGTGTTGCTGGGGATCCGAACCCGGTCGGCCTTCGGGTTGATCGCGAAGCGCAGGACGGCCCGCGCAGGCTGGGGCGGCGTCAGGTGGATGCCCATCAGCTCGAGGAAGGCCAGGAAGTTCTTGTCCGGCACCCGGTTGAGCCGGTAGAGCGTCATCTCCGTCATCCAGGCGAAGAGCTCGATGAGCGTCACGCCAGGGTCTGCGCGGTTGTGGTTGGTCCACTCCGGGCAGTACTGCGGGATGAGGCGGATCGCCTCCTGAACGATGTCGTCAAAGCTGCGATCGTCGAGATTCGGGCTCGGGATCATAGGTCTTGCTCCCGCCGCAGGTAGAACGGATAGACCATGTTGTGGTCCACGTTCGTCGAGCGGATCGTGTAGCGGACGTCGACCATCATGACGTTGTCATGGGCTGGGTCGGCGTCGGCGTTGACGATGATGTCTTTGATACGCGGCTCGTACTTCTGCAGCGCCTCGCGCACGTAGAAGCTGACGAGCCCCTGGGTCGATGCCGAGTTCGGGTGGAAGACGAACTCGTGGATGCGGCAGCCGAAGAGCGGGCGCATGACGCGCTCACCTACCGCCGTGCCGATGATGCAGCGAATGCTCTCTTCGATGTTGTCGGCGCCATGGGACATAGCCATGCCGCCCGTCGAGTTCACCTGCATCGGGAACTTGAGCCCCTGACCGAGGAAGTGCTTGGTCGCCATGCTGGTCTCGCCCTCCTCGTCGCCCACGCTGTCCGCAGGCCCTCACGTGTGTGCTCGCTGCGCGCCGCCGGATCCGCGCGACCCGTCGCCCGCCCTGCCCCGCTCCCTCGCTCCGAGCCGTCCAAGCCTGTCACCTTGATAGGACAGACTGGGACCTACCCGCAGCGTTCAAGGACGCGCGGGGCGGCAGGTGTCAGCCCATCAACCCCTCGAACTTGAGGCGGCACCGGGTGCACTTGATCCGCACCCAGCCTTCCTTGTTCTCGCACTCCAGCGCCGCCTGCTCGTCACACGGGCAAGCGTGCCCCTCGGTCCGTCCCGACGCGCAGTCGGTCAAGACGTCCTGGAGCTCCATCAGGATCTCCTCTTGGGTCCACTGCGCGGGGTCGATCGCCATGGTCCACTCCTGAGGCGCGGCTGCTGGGGTGCGCCTGGGCCTGGGCCCTCGCGAGCTCAGGCCGACGTGCTGACTGGGCGCATGCGGGTGAAGACCCGAAGTTGACCCAGGAGGCCGACCAGCGACCCACACAGACACGCGAGGCGCGATGATGCGGGCCCGTTGGAGGCGAAGTCAACACAGCGCGATGGAAGCCTCGATTTGCTCGCCGACGCGCGTCACGGCATGCGCAGGCCGAGTCCAACGCTCTGATCCAACCATCTGCTTTTTCTAATGTTCTCGCCGACCGCTCATAGTCGAGACAAACCTCGCACCATCTGACCGTCCGGTCAGCAAATGCCGTGATTCGCCGGCGATCGGCGCCAAAACGCGCGGCGGGCGCTCCTGAAGACAGGGGCGCCCGCGCGCAGCGTGATCGCTGGGACGCTACTCGGCGTGCGCGTTCCGCGCGAAGCCAATGACCGTCCGATAGCCCTCTTCAGGCCGGAAGGTGTGGGTCGCAGACGTGATCAGGTACGTGCCGCTGAAGGTGCCACCGAAGCCGCTGAACTCGACCGTCTTGCCGGGCAGCACCTTCGGGTTCCCCTGGATGACGGCCTCGCCCGTGACGAAGTCCATGGAGTGCTGGTCGAAGATGGACTGCGCCAGCGTGTCGGCCTCCTCCTGGGAGTCCACGGGCTGGTCGGTCACGACGTAGGTCCGACCGGTGCTCGCGCTGTTGTAGAGCGCCTTGCCGGTCGCCTCCCACCCCTTGGTGCCGTCGAACTGGTACTGCGACGACTCGGCGAAGCCGACGATGTTCTTCTTGGTCCACGGGTCCCAGCTGCGAACCTCGACGCGCCCATACTGCTGCACCGTGCTCAGCCGGAAGTTCGCCGAGAGCATGAGCTTGGCGTCGCCGCCCTCGCCGTCGCGCTCCCGCGCCAGCTTGACCACAGGGCTCTGCCCAGCGTCCGGCTGCTTGAACTTCACCTTGTTCGCTTCTTCCGGGTCCGCCTTGTACTCCAGCTCTGTGCCGAGGGCCGTCAACAGATCGAAGTCGCTCGAGTTCAGCTGCGGGATATACAGGTGCTTGACCTTGCCCTCACCGATCTCGTCGGCGCTCAGGGAGTCCGAGCCACCACCCTTCTGCGCCTTGGAGTCGCCGATGACCTGCCGCACGGCGTCGGTCGACGCCGTCTCGGCGTCGAGCCCCTCACCCCAGGTCCGCGACCGCTGACCGCGGGTGAGGCGGTGCAGCTTGTGGTAGCCGGAGATGGTGGTTCGGTAGCCGATGTCGGGGTCGAAGCTCGGCTCGATGTACGAGATCTCGCCGATGCACAGGATCTCGTGCTCCTCGAGTCCCATGCCGACCTCGACCGGCGCGCCTGGCTTGAACGCGTCGATGAGGTTCAGCTTCTCGTACTTCATCATGTCGTACTCGATGCTGAACATGTCGGGGCTGTCGAGCCGCAGGTCGACGGTGATCGACAGCAGGCCGCGCCCGCCTCGGGTCTCGAGGCTGTCGCCGGCGTCCGTGCTGATCGAGGTCGAGCCGTCGACCTTCACCGTGAGCTCTGGCACGCGGGTGTCGTTGGCCATGTGCGCTCCTCCTGTGTGGAGTCCGGTTCAGATCCGCTACTTGAGGATCGGCGGGATCAGCAGACGCTGCCCCGGCGAGAGCCCCAGCGGATCGTCGATGCCATTGGCTTCAGCGATGCGCCGCCACTGGCCCGGGTCGTCATACTCGCGGAAGGCGATCGCCTGAAGCGAGTCTCCCCGGCTGACCAGGTGCACGTGCGCCGTGTCCGGACTGCTTCGAACCGCCTTTGACGGGTTCGACTCGTCCGGGACCTCGGTGAGCGTCAGCTTGCACTTGGCGCGAACTGGCACACCGCTGGGCAGGAACATGATGTAGTTCACGTCCAGCGCGGTGATGTACCACATCCCCGTGTTGATGCGTCCGCCTTCGCTGCCGAAGCCCTGACCCCACACGAAGAGCACCCGCACCGGTCGGTGCAGCTCCTCGTTCACGTGGATCAGCTTCTCGATCTTCTGCACATGCTCCGCATACACAGACGACCGATCTTCGAACGTATCGAAGAGGATCTCACCGAACTCCAGCTTCAGCGAGTCGCCGCCCGTGAACTGCAGATTGGCTGCGTCCTGGCCGGCTTGGCGCTGTTCCTTTGGCTTTAGCGTCTTGGTGACACGTACGGCCTCAGGGTTGAACGAGAAGCTGACTTCCTTCGGAACGTCACCCTTCTGGTCCTCGCTGTGGACGACGAGCTTTGCGTACTCGAATCCCTCAGACATGGATCCCCCTTCTCTCCCTCTCGCGCTTGATTCGGATCAAGACCGAACGCGCGACCTTCATGGCGAGTGCATCCAGCTCCTGCTGGGGCTGGCTGCTCTCTTGCTTACTCTCACTACCTGCACCGTTGCCCGAGCCGGCGGCCTGCTGACCGGACACGTCGTGCCCTGTCATCGACATCGCCGACGTCGCGTTTGCGCCGCTCGTCGCGATGGACTCGCTCATCGGCTTCGCCGCGGCCTGCGCCACGACGGCACGCGCCGCGGGCGCCACCAAGGGCAACACGTTTGCTGTTGGCGCGGCGGTCACCGAGAGCACTCGGGCCATGGCGCCCGCTTGCTGACTCTTGCGCGCCGCCGTGCCGCCACCGCTGGCGCCGGGCGCGCTCGCAGCGCGCTCCATGGCGGCGGCCGGGCTGACCAGCTCGTTCCCCCCAAAGCCCGCGGCCGCGCTGTTGGCGTAGCTGCGTCCCCGGGAGATGGGCGTGACCGACGCGTCGCTGCCGGTGCGCAGCTGGGTGCGCTCCGTGCCGCCGCTGGGCATCGCCCGAACGACCTGCCCCGGACGGGGCGCGCGTCGTGCCTGAATCGCGGCACCCAACCCCTCGGCGCGGCGCGTGGTGGCCGTCCCGCCGAAGACCTCACCAGGGGCGCCAGCGTCGCCGGGCATGAGCCCGACCAGGGCGCCTCCGCCGAGGGCCGCGTCACCGTACCCGAGCCGGGAGCGACCGAGCTGGCGCGGTGACCCACGCAGCAACGGACGGTTCCCCGAGAGGAGCTGACGGCTGCGCCGCAGGCCCGCCGGAGCGAAGCGGTGAATCCGAGCCGCTGTCGCCGCCCGCTTCGCCTGCCCGCGGGCACGACCCACCACGCCCGCCTTCTCGGCCTGCGCGGACGCGTCGCCGGCGGCGCCAGGTCCAGCGCTCCCAGCCTTGGCTGAAGCAGACTCCACAGTCCCCAGGTCGAGGAGGTCGCTCTCCGCGACCCCAGCGCCCTTCATCTCACGCAGCGCCACGAGCCCAGCCAGCCCCGAGAAGACGACCTTGTCGCCCTCGGTTGCGCCACCGGCCGCCTCGGCCGCAGCCCCGGCCGCACCGATGGCGGGCGACGCGTCCGTGCCCGCCTGGAGCGCCGTGAGTTCGCCGGTCGGCGAGAGCGTGCGCTGTGGCGCGGGCCGTCCAAAGAAACGAGCCAGGAAGGCGTCTGCCGTGTCTCCACCGACCGCGCCATGCTCACCGAACATCGCCAAAGCCGCACGCACCGCCTGCGGCGCACCCAGGTCGACCACCGCGGCGCCGCCGGCGCCAATGCGGAGCGCGCCCGTCCCAGCGAGCTGCTTGAGCAGCGCCCGGTGAACGGGAGACATCGGTGTCTTGGACGCCGTGCCTGCCGTTGCCCCGCGGGACGCGGCGATCGGAGCGCGAGACGCGCCGGTTGCAGCCGTTCCAGCACCGGTCGACGACACACCCGTCGGAGTCGCACCCACATGACCGGCGTCTTCCGCGATGGCGAGCAGGTCGCCCGCGCCCAGGCCGTGGAGCGTGCGGCGTGCCTCTGGCGACAGGCGCTGCGCGGCCTTGGCCAGCATCCACGGGGTGGCCGCGTCTGCGACGCCTCCCGGGGCGATGCCGAACATGGCGTCGCTCTGGTCGAGCCCCGCCGCGAAGTCCAGCAGCGATCGCCGACCCGAGCTCTGCCCTGCCTGCTCGGCCGCCGCAGATGACACGAGCGACAGACCGGCCGTCATGCGCTCGTGCTGAGCGAGCACACGCTCGATCGCCGCGCCAGCTGCGCGCGGCTGCATGCCGGGCGCACGAGCGGTGGCAGCACGCGCGGCCTCTGCGCCAGGGGCGGTGCGCACAACGCCAGACCTGGTCGGTCCAGCAGACGCGTCGCCGTCGCGGGTCCGCGCCGCGGTGACCGCCGCGCGCTTCGGCGGAAGCGCCGTCGGTCGTTCGCCGGGCGCCGTCGCTGCCTGAGCGGCGGCCCACGTGTCATAGCCGTCGTCGCCGGGGAGCAGCCACTCACCAGCACCGGCCTGGGACGCGAGCGCCCCGCGCATCTGAGCGACGGCCGCAGTCCCCATGCGCGTCAGGCTCTCCACCGGGATGCCAGTGACACCAGAGATCGCTTGGAGCTCGGCAACGGAACCCGGCTCGGGCAACGAGAGCAGCCCCGCCTGTGCCGGAGCGCGAGCCAGCGTAGCGGCCCGCGGAGCCCACGTGGTCGGAGTCGTGTCCGGAGCCAAGCCGCCAAAGAGGCGGTCGGAGACGTCGGACGCGAACGCGTAGGCCTGCACCGCGGAGGCGCCGGCGATCGGGCTCAGGCCCTGCGCCTCCAGCCCCAACGAGCGGGTCTCACCGGCGCGCGCTACGCTGCCCGCCGGAACAACCAACCCCTGCTGAGCCTGGGCGACCGTCTGGTCGATGGCGGTCCGCGCGCGCCGCGCGCGGACCGCGGTCTGCTGGCGAGCGATCCGATTCGCCTGCGGCGCGATCCACGAAGGGGCGCCGGCGGGGCTGGCAGAGCGCGCGGCGCTCCGGGCCTGGTCGCGCGGCGTCGCTGCGGGTGTGCCGACGCCAGACGCCTCGCCGGCCTCGGCCAGGGCCTCGGGCTCGGTCAGGTTCAGCGACTCGCCGGCACCAAAGGCCTCGAGCCAGCGGACGTCGTCGTGAGCGAGCGCGGCGTCACTCAGGTCGAGCCAGCGACTGACGCTCGCCGGCAACCCTGCCGTGGTGGCGCTCGGCGCGAGGCCCGCTGGGAGCGAGGCCAACATCCGAGAAGCGGGGGTGTCGAGGGCCGATGTGTCGAGGGCCGATGTGTCGAGGCCCGAGGCGCCGTGGGACGTCTGCGAGCCGATGATGCGAGCCAGGGTGGCCGCGCTGAACCCGAGCGGACCGGCGAAGCCATGAGCGCTCGCGGCCCGGGGTGCGCCGCGGACCTCTGAATCCAGCGCAGCGCTCGAAGCGGCGCCCGGGGCCGAGGCGACACTGGCCTGCAAGCTCGGCGTCGGTGCGGCGAAGGAGGCCGCGCGGTCCGCGCCCGCCAACGCGGGCTGCGCTGCACGCGTGAGCACGCGCTGGGCGGCGAAGCGCTGGGCGACCAGGTGCTGGGCGACCAGGGGCTGGGCTGCCAGCGTCTGGACGCCCCGCGCAGCTGAGGCGGTCGAAGCGTTCCGTGCGACGTTCTGCTGGGCCGCGATGACCTGCGCGCGCCGGTACGCCGGGGCATGGGCCAGCTCGGCCACCTGCGCCGGTGCCTCAGCGAACGCGTCAAAGGCTGCCGCTGCCTGGGGAGCCTGAACAGGCTGACGAGCCACGGGCGCCGCAGCGCCATCGGCTGTCGTGACGTCAGCGGGGCCTGCGCCCCCCACCAGAGATTCGGGGTGGGCCGATCGACGGGCGCCTGCCGCGCCGGGCTGCCGGCCAGCCGAGGGAGCGGTGGACCCGGCGTCCGCGCCGAAGCCCTGGTCGACCACGGGCGAGAGCATGGCCATGTCGGCCGTCCACACGGCCAGGCGCAGGGCCCGGCTCGTGGTCCGGTCGGCGGTGACATTGGCAGTCATGTCGGCGGCGCTGACGGCGAGGTCAGGCCGCGCGCTCACCGGCTGGGCCACGTTGGTGACCGTGCTCTGACGACGCAGGAGCTGGAGCGACTGGGCGAGGTCCGGCAAACTGGCGGGGTCTAGAGTCCCCACCCCGCCCAGGGCCTCGGACATCGAGACCCCAGCGGCGTCCGCTGGCGCGGCGGCGGGCACGACGCCGGCGGCAACAGCGGCCTTGCGGGCCTCCGCGGCCTTGGACGCGACGAGCTGCTGACGCACACGGGCAGCCTCGCTGCGGATCTTGGCAACGGCGCGGCGCACAGCTTCGACGCGCCGGGCCTGACCGGGCTGCATGCGCTTGGTGGCCTTCTTCTTCGCCGCGGCGAGCTGCTTGGCGGCCACGGCACGGGCCTGGCGGGTCTTCGCCTGGGCCATCTGGGCCTGAAGCTCCTCGAGCGAGAGCTCCTCTTCTTCGAGCACAACCTGAACGATGTCCGAGAGATCGCCCAGGCTCATGGCGCGCAGCTCAGGGCTCAGGGCGTACGCGAAGCGGCTCTCCATGGCGAGCAACGACGCGATGTCGAAGGCCTGCGCCCCAAAGGCGCCACTCGCGCTGGCGAGACCCGGCAGGGCGTCCATCATCGCGTCGATGCGGCCCGTGACCATGGGCTGCAGCGAGGTGTCTGCGTAGATCCCCGTGTCGCTCTGCCAGCGGGCGGCGATGCGCTCGTGCAGCGTCAGGGTCTCGTTGTGTTGTTCTTCGGCCACGTCGCACCTCGGTTGTGCTGCTCACCTTGCTGTCGCGGCTTGCCCGGAGGCTCGCCGCAGGACATCACGATGCTCTACAGAGACTTGTAGACGAAGTAGTCGTACGCCATGCGGATCTGCTCGAAGCCGACCTGGCTGGACATCGCGTTGAGCGCGAGCCCGGAGTACTCGGTGATGAACGCGTTGAAGAGCTGGTACTCGCCGATCGGCTGGTACTTGCGGTTCAGCAACGTAATCGTGACGTTGACGCGGTCGGCGCCCATGCCCTTGCCCTTGCTGCTGCCCGCGAGCGAAGACTTCATCATGTCGAAGAACTCGCCGTTGGCGGCGAACTGGCCACGCTTGAGGGTCAGCGGCTCGAACTTTCCGGGGCCACGCATGTGGTAACCGTGCTCGTTGTTGCCACCAGAGCGGACCGGAATCGACTCGGCTTTCCAGCTCATTCCGCTGACTTCGCTGAAGGTCGCGTAGGTCACGTTGTTGATGATGAGCTTGAACGCGTAGGCCACGTCGGGGTCGCCGGGGCGGTCAGAGCTGCCGCTCGTCTGCTTCTTCCCCAGCGCGCCGGCGAGCTGCCCGGCGAGCGCTGCCACGGCGCCGGCTGCGGCGCCTGCTGCGCCCCACTGCGAGCTTCCGCCGCCTCCGCCGCCTGCGGCTGCGCCGCCGACCGCCGAACCGGCTGCCTTTGCAGCGGCTGCGGCGGCCTTGGCCTGATCCAGGGACACCTTCTGCATCGCCATGGCGGCGGACGCGGGCGTGTCCTCAGAGGGCTGAACGCTGGCGGGAGCGGCCGCGGGGAGCTCCTGAAGCGTGCCATAGGCGACCGCTGCCTCCGCGGCTACGAGCTTGCTTGCCTTGCGGCGCGTCGTTGCTGCTGCCATCTGTCATCCTCCATCGGCGCCGAACGCCGAGTCGTCACTCCGTATTCGCCTACGAATGCGTGCGCTTACGCGCCTTCTTCACGGGCCAGCACGTCCACCTCTTGGGTGACGCGGAGCCCAATAAACTCTGCGGGTCGGAAAGGGGCGAGCCACACGTCGACGTTGACACGCCCGTCGGTCCGCTCCTGCTCGTTGTTGATGTGCTTGTCGCACCGCACCGTGAACGCGTCGTCTGAACGGTCACCCTTCAGGTAGCCCTCGCGCCAGAGCTGGTCGAGGAAGAAGGTCACGTCGCGGCTCAGCATCTGCCACAGATCCGCGTCGTTGTTCTCGAACACGACCCACTGCAGCCCCACGTTGAGGGAGCGTGTGATCGCGACGATGGTCCGCCGCACGTTGACGTGCCGCAGCGCCGCGTTGCCTGAAGCAGTCCGAGCACCCCACACGCGGATGCCGCGCTGGGGGAAGACCTGACTGCAGTTGATTCCTTCGGTGTTCAACATCGCGATGTCTTGCTGTTGCAAGAAGAGTTCCAAGTCGACCACGCCTTCGAGGACTTCGTTCGCCGGGGCGCGATAAACCCCCTCGCGGTTGTCGCAGCGGGCGTACACACCGGCGATGTGACCGCTCGGGGGCACAGGTCGCTTACTCCGCGAGTTTGCTGGCACAACATAGGGGTAGTAGAAGGCCGCAAAGGACGAATCGAAGAGCCTGCGCCACTGCATCGCGCCCCGAGGGTTCTCGCCTGGGGGCAGATCTAGGATCGCGAAGCGGTCCTTCTTCTCCTCGCACTGCGTGATGACGGCCTGCTGGACGATCTCCATGTCCTTGACCGACTTGAAGCCGGCGCTCTTCTCCAGGCACCAGGGCAGGTCCGGGATGGCGATGAGGTCGATCTCCTCGAGCTCGGCGATGCCGGCGAGGCCGTAGCGGTTTCCCGGGCCGAGGTCGGCGCCGATGAAGTCCTCGGCGGTGACGGTGTAGAGGCCGTCCGTACCGCCGTCGAGCAACACCTGCTCGACCTCCACGGGGAAGTTGTCGGGGATGTCAGAGGTCGAGTCGAGGTTGGTGACCTCGATGAGCCGTGAGCGCTTGTTGATGACGCGCTCCGCGAAGAGGGGCGACTGCCGCGCCAGGTTGACGCAGCGGAAGACCTCTCGCTCGGAGTGGGTCTCCGCGATGATGTCGAAGCCGACGGGCTCGACCATGGTCGGCGCCATGGACTTGAACTCCGTGTCGACGGGGCGTCGCTCGTTCCACCAGAGGGTGCGGCCGTCGACGCGTGTGAGCACCCGATAGGCGGCGTGGTCGTCGTCGTAGATCTTGACCAGGGACCCGCGGGAGAATCCGTAGGTGCTCTTGACCATGACGCTGTAGTCACCGGCCTTGGCGTCCACGGTGATGAAGGTCGAGACCTTGGGGGGGGACGGGCGCGTGCTGACGCGGACCTGATTGCCCCACATGCCTTCGGCCAGCGCCGACACGGTCATGGTGTTCTGGCCCTTCTGGTCGCGCATGCGCACGGACGCCTTGGTGGCGATCTCCTTGCGTGCGCGCTCGAAGAGATGGGCGATGCGGACGATGTAGCACTCGGTCCCGCCGTTGAGGAAGAAGCCGTCCACCGCTGTCGCGAGAAAGCTGCCCACGTCGAGGTTGCCGAAGCGCTCGTGGAACTCGCGCAGGCTGGTGACGCGGACGGGCTGGCTGGTGGGGCCTCGCTCTGTCAGGCCGAGGAAGCAGGGCACGCCGCTCGGCAACATCCCCAGCTGCGGGGCGCGCTGAGCAGCCTTCTCGATATAGACGCCTGGTGGCCGAGATTCCATGGTCGACTCCGGTCGAGACGTGGGCACGGTGAGTCTACCCGCAGTCCCCTGCTCTGTCGTTGCGGCCCGCGCCTCAGACGCGTCGGCGGTGTTCGGTCAACAGCGCCGGCTGCCTGCCGGGTGTGACGTGTGCGCTCGTGGGCGTGCGCCGGGCGGCAGCGTTGCAGCTGCCGCCCGGCGCCGGGTCGCTGAGGGTGTCGCCCGCGCTCGGCTCAGGGCCGAAGAGGCGGGGGTCACTTCCGCGACTTGTTGATCTCCTTGTTGATCTCGGAGATCTCGCGGACCCAAGTCTGGCGCTCTTTGTGCTCCATCAACAGGATCTCATCGAGCGGCCAGTGAAAGTGGTAGGCGATGTACGCTACCTCCTGGTACAGGCGGTCCAGGGGGTAGCTTACGATTCCCCCACGCCACCCCCTGTGTCGACCTCAAACTTGTGCCCACACTCGGGGCACGAGAGCTTCATCATCGCCGTGCCTTCCTCGTTGATCCGGCGGTAGAAGTCCTGCAGGAACGCGAGGTCGGTCGAGAACATGTTCTCGATGATCGACGGGTTGATGGAGTTCAGGTTGCCCAGCTTGGTGATGACGCGGCTGAGCAGGATGATGACCAGGTACGCGCGGTTGTTCTGCACGCGGTAGTCCTGCAGGGGCAGGATCTCGTCCTTGGCGGTCGCCAGGCGCATGACGCCCTTGCGGTGCACGTTGCCGTCCTTGTCGACGACGCCGCGCGGCAGGGTGAACTCGAATTCGGTCTTGAAGGCCATGGTGAATGTCCTCGTCAGGCGCCGCGGCGCCGGGGGTTTGTCGAGCGCGCAGCCCAGGCCGACTGGGAGCGGCGGGGCTGAGTCGGGGCCTCAGCCTGGCCTGCGCGAACGACGACAGGGTCGCTGAACGAACGCGGGGGGTGCTGGTCGGACGCCTGGGACGTCTCGAACCAGCACCCCCCGGGTCGGGTCGCGCTGCGCCGCCTTGGGCAGCTCAGCGCTCGTGGCTTGCGATTCGGCGGGCTACCTGAAGGAGCGTCACCGAACGTGCCGGACTACTCCGAGACGTCACCACCGGCCGGCATCTGGCCGATCCGGAAGATCACAAACTCGGCGGGCTTCACCGGGCACATGCCGATCTCGCAGATCATCTGGCCGGCGTCGATGACCTCGGGCGGGTTGGTCTCCTCGTCGCACTTGACGTAGAAGGCCTCCTCCGGGGTCTTGCCGAAGAGCGCACCCTGCCGCCAGAGGCGGAGCAGGAAGGCGCCGATGTCACGGGTCACGCGCTTCCACAGGCGCTGGTCGTTCGGCTCGAAGACCACCCACTGGGTGCCGAGCTCGATCGACTGCTCCACCATGTTGAACAGGCGACGCACGTTGACGTAGCGCCACGAGGCGTCCGACGAGATGGTGCGAGCGCCCCACACGCGGATGCCGCGGTTCGGGAACTCACGGATGCAGTTGATGCCCTTGGGGTTGAGCAGGTCCTGCTCGCCGCGGGTGATGTTGTACTTCAGGCCGATGGCGCCACGCACAACCTCGTTGGCCGGGGCCTTGTGGACCCCGCGCTCCCCGTCGCTCCGAGCGTACACGCCGGCCATGTAGCCGCTCGGCGGCATGAAGACGTTGCCCTTGAAGGGGTCGTAGACCTCGACCCAGGGGAAGTAGTACGCGCCGTACTTGCTGTCGCGCGGCTTCGGGAGCTTGTCCACGCCGCCCTTCTCGATGACCTCGGGGGAGTCGAGGATGGCGAAGCGGTAGCGCATGTTCTCGCAGTGCGAGAGCACGGCGTCCTGGATGACCGGGTCGGTCTGACCGGGAGCGCACACCACGTTGACGTCGTCGACGTCCTCGAGGGCCTTGAGACCCGTGCGGGTGCCGGGGCCGTTGTCGCTGCCGATGTAGAGGGCCGCAGAGCTGGCCGGCTTCTTGCCGTCCTTGTCGCCCTTGGCAGCGTCCTCCATGGTGCCCACGTTCAACACGTAGGCGCGACCGCCGCCGTTGTTGAAGAAGCCGTAGACGGCGTGGGCCAAGTACTCGCTGTTCTGGAAGTCACCGTAGTGCTTCGTGAACTGCGACCAGTTGGTGCACAGGATGGGCTCGTTGACGGGGCCGACGGCGCACTCGCCGATGAAGGCGACCGTGCTGGTGCCCACCATCTCGAGGGGCTTGGTGCCGCGGTCGACCTCCTCGACGTAGACACCAGGCGACAGATACGAAGTAGCCATGGCTCTCTCCTCACTCTAGCTGCCCGGGCGCGTGGCGAGCCGGGCGGTTGGTTGTCAGCGACCAGGGGAGGCCCCAGGCCATCACTTGCGCCCCGAACGGGACGGCTCTTCTTCAACTCGCGTTCACGCGGGGGGTATGGGAATGCACCGAAATGCGACCCCGCGTCAACGCTTCACGGCAAAATCGCGGCCAATGACCCGCCGGACCTCCGACGAGCGGCGGTCCGACTCGATCCGGAAACGGATGTGATAGAACAGGGTCGGCCGGATCTCTTCGTTCATGGACCGCCAGAAGGACATGAGATCGTTCTGGTCGGCTTGCAGGTTCGGGTGGATGTTCAGCGTGTCGTCCGGGTAGAACGAGTCGCCCTTGAGTCGGTCCCCTGTCACCAGGGTGTTCTCGATGAGGGTCTTGATGACCAGGCCGAGGAGGAGGTTCTCCTCGCCGGGCGAGTTGCCCCACACCGAGATCGCGAAGTAGGCGTTGAGGTACACCGGCCCGTCGCGGAAGAACTCGACGACGTTGCCGTGGCGATCGTGGGTCGACACCAGCGCGTCGGTCCGCTCGCGGTAATTCTGTGCAAAACCGATGTGGTAGAGGTAGGTGTTCACCGTGGGCAACGCCTTGATGTTGTCCTTCTTCGGCTTCTCGGTGCCGACGCTCACGGTAGTGAAACCGTTGCCCTTGAAGGACTCCTTGAGCAGCTCCTTGAGCGTATCGCCCAGGTCCCGAATGACCTCGAACTGACTCATCGCTCTCCGGAGGTCGCGCCGGCTCTCACGGGAGCCTTGGGCGACTGCGGCGCGGGCTCAGGGCCGCTGGACCGTCTGGCCAGCGCTCTGGCGCGCAAGGGGCAGGCTGAGGCCGGTACCGACCCGCAGCGAGCGGGAGCGGGCGCGGCGAACGCCTGTCGAGCGGCCCAGCCGGAAGGCTGGGCTGCCTTGTGAGAAGCCCGAGCGCGCACGCCAATCGGCTTCGTGCGGCCACTTCAAGCGGCTTTCCAAGGCGTTCGCGAGGTAGCCACACGCCCCAGGTGAAGTCAATGGCGGCGCTGGCCGCGGCGTTGGAACAGGGCGGAGGGAGCCTGACGGGCCGAGACGAAGCGCGCGGGGTGAGCACGTTCGCGGCGGGGGCCAGGGCCCGGTGCGAGGGACGGGGCTGCGGCAGGGAGCGCCTCAGAACCGGGGGCCTCAGTAGGTGAAGAGCGAGGTCACGGGGCGGTCGCCGAGCTTGGCGCGGCCTTCGAGGAAGCCGATCTCGAGCAGAAAGAGGAAGCCAGCGACGCGGCCCCCCGCCTTCTCCACCAGGGCGGCTGCCGCGGCGGCGGTCCCGCCGGTGGCCAGGACGTCGTCGACGATGACCACAGCCTCGCCCTCGGAGACGGCGTCGACGTGCATCTCGATGCGGTCGGTGCCGTACTCCAGGGCGTACTCCTGAGACACGGTCTCGGCGGGCAGCTTGCCGGGCTTGCGGATCAGGACCATGCCCCGGCCCATCTCGTACGCGATCGGCGCGGCGAAGAGGAAGCCGCGCGACTCGACGCCAGCGAACTTGGCGGGCTTCATCGGTGCGGCGGCGCGCACGAGCTCGTCGGTGATGGCCCGCCAGGCCTTGCCGTCCTGCAGCAGCGGGGCGATGTCCTTGAAGACGATGCCTGGCTTGGGAAAGTCGGGGATATCGCGGATGAGGGACTCTGCGTAGGCGAGCGACATGCGGGCTCCTGAGGGATCCGACGCCCAGCGCCGGAGATGAGAGGGCTCAGCGGGTGTGGAAGGGCGTGGCCAGCTTGTTGAGCAGGCCCTCGTGGAGCGGCCCCATGGCGCTGCTGCGTGTGAGGTCGTCCGCGAGGGGGGTGACGCTGACGAAGCGCTCCTTGATGGCGTTGCAGTCGCTGCCCTCGATGTCGGGCATCGTCACGCGTGAGCCGCCGATCCAGTAGTACATCCGACCGCGGGGATCGTTCCGCTCGTAGACCTCGTTGCTGTAGTAGCGCTCGCCGAGCCGCGTCACGCGCAGCCCGCCAAAGGGCGCACGGTCCGCGGGCGGGATGTTCACGTTGAGGGCCATCTTCAGCTCGATCGCGGTCGGGATGACGCGGTCGAGCAGATCGGGCAGGAGCTTCGCCTCGAGCTCACCGAGCAGCTCCTCGTTGCCGCTGCAGTGGGACAGGGCGACCGCTGGCACGCCCCAGTGCGCACCCTCCAGGGCGCCCGCCACCGTGCCCGAGTAGAGGACGTCGTGGGCGAGGTTGGGGCCCGGGTTCACGCCGCTGAGGACGATGTCCGGCTTCACCTCGAGCTGGTTGAGCGCGAGGTAGACGCAGTCGGTCGGCGTGCCGTCGCAGGCGTACCAGTTCTCCCCTGCGGGGCGGAGGCGCAGGGGACGGAAGAGGGTGATGGCGTGGGAAGAGCCGCTGCGCTCCGTGTCCGGGGCCACCACGGTGACGTCGCCAAGCCGGGAGGCCACACGGGCTAGGATGGCGATGCCGGGAGCGTGAATACCGTCGTCGTTGGTGATGAGGATGCGCATGCGGCGGAGCATGTCGCAGGCCCTCAGACGATGCAACGCAGGCCGCGACGCCACCCGAGCTGGGCGTCAGCGACGTCGCTGAAAGGGTGCCTCGACGGGTCGCTCGATGGGTCGCTCGACGCCCTGTCGACGGCGGGCGTGGCCGACTTCGCGCTCGGCCCGATTTTCTGGACGGCGATCCCTCCACAGCTACCGTCGCTTGCAACTGCGACAACTCCCCGCAGCAGCCCGGACGCTGACCATGGACTCCGCCGATCTGAAGCAAGACCTGCTCTTCTGCAGGGCCTGTGGGCGCCACTACCGGGGCGGTCGGCGTCAGTGTCCGCACGACGGCGCGCGCTTGGAGACCGTGCAGCCCTTTCAAGGCAGCACCGGCGACGTCATCGACGACCGCTACACGCTCAAGCGACGCCTGGGCGTCGGCGGCATGGGGACGGTCTGGCACGCCTGGGACGCGCTGAGCCGCCGCGAGGTTGCGCTCAAGGTGCTCAACCCGCGCTACGCCTCTCACGCCGGCAGCGCGCGCCGCTTCCTGGGTGAGGCGCGGATGATGCGCACGGTGCAGCACCCGGGCGTTGTGCAGCTGCACCGCTTTGGACCGACGCGGGACGGGCTGCTCCTGATCGACATGGAGCATGTGCCGGGAGAGACGGTGCGAGAGCACGTCGTGGTGCGCGGTCGAGGCATGGATCTTGAGGCGGGCATGCGGGTGCTGGACGGCGCGCTGGCGGCCCTGGCGGCCTGCCACAGCGCCGGGGTGGTGCACTGCGACATCAAGCCCGAGAACGTGATGCTGATGGGCAGCGGAAAGGTGAAGCTGCTCGACTTTGGCATCGCGCAGAAGGCCGGGCCCATCGAGCAGGGCGAGGACTTCGTGATCCTCGGGACGCCGGCGTTCATGAGCCCGGAGCAGGTGCGAGGCGCGTCGGTCGACGGCCGCACCGACCTGTATCTCCTGGGTTGCCTCGCCCATGAGCTGTGGACCGCCCTGCCTCCCTTCACCAGTGACGATCCGCTGCAGCTCTGTCAGGCGCAGCTCTTCGACGAGGCGCCTTCGCTGGCGTCGAGGCTGCCGGGGGTCGCTCTGCCCGAGGGGCTCGAAGAGTGGCTGGGTCGCCTGCTGGCGAAGGACCCGGACGCGCGGCCTCGCTCGGCGCGGGCGGCGCGCGAGGCGCTGCGGCGGATTCGGCGGGGGACCCTCAACGACCTTCGTCCGCCCTCACGTCAGCGCCTGGGTCGGAGCCGCGACGCCCTGCGGGGCGGCGTGCTGCCCGCCAACGCGATCTATGAGCGCGGCGCCACGGCCTCTGTGAAGGGCGGCCTGGTGCCCTCGCCCCAGGGATATGAGGGCGACGTGTTCGCCGACGCGCCGGAGTCGCCGGCCGCGCCCAGCTTCGGCGCGGAGCGCTTCAGCTCGGCACAGGCCCCGGTCGCGCACTCAGGGGTCTTCTCGGTCGGCGAAGGCGGCGGCGTCGAGCGCAGCGTCCGCAAGAAGCCGGCGGCGATCGGCCTGGCCTCGAGCGGCCGTCGCGATGCGGCGCGCCCCGGCGGCATCGCGATGCTCCGCTGCCTGATCGAGGCGCGTCAGGTCTTCAATGGCGGCACGGTGTACGGGCCCAAGGCGATCGAGGAGATCCTTGGGCACGTCGCCAGCGCGTTCCTGGCCGACATGAAGGAGATGGGCGCGCACGTGGCCGGACCAGACGGCGCGCTGATCGAGCTGCTGGTGGAGACCGGCGGAGACGAGCGGGGCGTGATCTGCCACCTGCTGGACTGCCTGGCGGAGCTGAACGCGCGGCTCGAGCGCATCCCGGAGCCAGAGCTGGAGATCCGGGCCGCCGTCCGCGCGGTGGCGCCGGGCACGCCGATGCACGCCTTGCCGCCGTCCACGGCCGACCTCCTTGGGCTCCTGAGCATCGGACCAGGGAGCCACGTGCGTGTCGACGAGTATGTCGCCCGCTGGGCGGGTCGCCGCCCGATCGTTCGCCTCGGCAGCGTCCGGGAAGCCGGCGGTGAGGCCTTGACCACGCTCTACGCGACGTCGCTCCTGCCGGCCTGAGCGCAGCGCGTCAGCCGCTGCGACGCGGTGACAAGCGCCTGACCCCTGGCCCGCCTGGGCAGGCGCTCACGGCCGACGCTCGCCCTTCGCCCTTCGCCTTTCGCCCTTGCAGCCCGCCTCACACGCGGAGCCACCGCGAAACGCCGCGACATGGCGATCCCAACGCAAAAAACCCGCGCTGGAGCGTGTGAGTGCTCCAGCGCGGGTTTTTGGTGCTTCTTCGCCCCCTAACCCAATGAGATTAGAGGGAGATTGGCGGAGTGGACGGGACTTGAACCCGCGGCCTCCGGCTTGACAGGCCGGCGTTCTAACCAACTGAACTACCACTCCATTTCCGGCGAGCGCCCGAAGGTGCTGTGCGGCAAACTCAGCGACGCACCCGGCGCCGCCAAGGGCTTTCCGGTGGGCGAAGCAGGGATCGAACCTGCGACCCGCGGCGTGTAAAGCCGAAGCTCTACCACTGAGCTATTCGCCCGGAAGGGCTCGCTGTCGTCGAGGCGCGCAGCCTCCAGCGTTCGCGTTGAGGAGCATTGCTGTTCCCCGTTGCGGAGGCGGACACTAGGCCCGAGCCCGACCTCTGTCAACACATGCGGACGACTTTTTTTGGTCGCTGCGCAAGCGCCCGAAAACGAGGCCAAAGCGTAGAGCAGAGGCCGAACGTGGGCCTTCGACGAGCCGACGGAGCGTCGCGTCGGCCGTCGTTCTGTCGGCCGTCATTCCGTCGGCCGTCAGAACGACGGCTGTGGCCCAGATGGCAGTCGTCACCTCGCGGCCCCACTGGGGCTGAGTCGCCCGGCAGGGACGCGCGTCCGCCGTCACAGGCCGCTGACGTGGCGCCGGCACGCCTGCGCACGACCCGCGTCGGGCTGGCGCGCAGCGTTGCCGCCCCTGCGCCGTGTCGCTCGCCCTTGGGCTGGGTGCCAAGCAGCCCCTCCCTCCGCGCGCCTGGCGGCCAGCTCTCTACGCTGACCGCCACGGTGGGCTGCGTGGACCGCGCCCGCGGCGCCAGCTGCGGCCGCGCCTCAAACGCAGCGCGGCGGCTGGGTTGCCCCAGCCGCCGCACGCGAACTCGTCACGCTAGAGGCGCTTAGTCCTTGGCGTAGCCAGTGACCGTGGCGGCCGCGGTCTCCATGCTCAGGGCGATGGAGATGGCGTCCGGCTCCTTGTCGCCGTCCGTGTCGATGTCGGGCTTGAGCACGCCACCGATGAGCGACTTGATGGTCGCCTTGTCGAAGCCGGTCTGCTTCAGCACGTCGTCCGGCACGGCGTCGATGGCCTTCTCGAGGTCGTCCTTGCCGATGACGCCGCAGAGCATCGCGTCCTTGGTGGTCTTCCAGCCGTCCTTGTCCGCCACGGTGCCGTTGATCTGCGCCTTGCTGATCTTGAGCACGAGCTGGATGCCGACGACGGGCAGCGACAGGTTGAACACCTGCTTGTCGCCACCGGCCTCCATCTTGTCGCCGTCGACCTTGGTCGGGTCGAAGGTCACCAGCGCGGGGCAGGTGCCCTTGCCGCTGAAGAGCTGGTCGTAGCTCGACTTGTTGACGGTGTACTTGCACTTGTCCGCGGCCGAAGCGTCGCAGTCCTTGGTGCTGGGGTCGATGTCACCGAGGAGCAGGTCCATGGTGAACTCGCTCTTGTCGGTCTTCCACGAGTCGGGGGCCATGAGCACGACGATCGAGCCGTCCTTCACAGCGTCCTTGATGGCGTCGTTAGCCGCGGCGTAGATGCCGATGATCTTGCCGGCGACGTTGTCGGGCGAGGCGTCGTCGTTGAGATCGCAGCCCTTCTTCTCGTCGAGCAGCTGCAGCGAGATGACCTTGTTGATGTTGGTGTTGCCGGTGAGCGTCTTCTCCTCGGGCAGGGTGCACGAGGGCTTGATGCACTTGTCGGCCTTGAGATCGCAGATCTCACCCTCGGGGCACTTGCCACCGCAGGGCGGCTTCTTGTCGACGCACTTGCCTTCCTTGCACTCCTGGTTCTCGGTGCAGGCGTCGCAGGGATCGGCGGAGCCGGTGTCGGTCGCGCCCGCGTCGGAGCCGCCGCCGGTGGTGGTGTCGGAGCCGCCACCCGTGGTGTCGGTGCCGCCACCGGAGCCGGTGTCGGTGGCGCCCGCGTCCACGGTGCCGGTGTCGCCGTTGCCGGCCTCGGAGCCACAGCCGACGAGCGCGAGCGCTGCGACCAAGCCAACCGCCGTCAGCAGGCGGGGGAAGTACTGCTTCATGTTTCTCTCTCCGTAGGTTGGTGGAGCGAACGCCGTGTCACTTGACACGCCAACGCCAAACCAAGGCTCCTGGTCCCAAGGGCGCAGGGCCAAACTTTTGTACATGATGCCGGCACGTTGCAGCCCCCGATCTGAGGACGTGCGCGGGGTTCCCCGGCTCAAGGCGGGCGAACGATAGCAACGGCCCCCTGCCGGGTCAACGATTTCGCGCAGGCTTTCGGTCGCGTCTCCGGGCACTTTGCCAACCTTTACAGCTTCGCCGCCTTGCGCGCGTCCAAGTTGACGCTCTCCGAAGTGCTCCACTACCCTCGCTCGCAGTCGCGGCTCCGTGCCGCACACCTGACGCGAATGAGCGGCCACACCGGCCCGCTTCGGAGGAGACGCATGGCCACCTGGAAGTGCGAAGTGAAGATGAAGTTCGGCAAGTACAGCAGCCACGTTTGGAAGGCGACGGAGCGGCCCGGCAAGGCGGTCGCTGAGGACCTCTCGGACTCGAAGGCGGCGGTGAGCAGCTGCATCGACGCCATCAAGACCGCCGGGTTCGGCGAGGGGGACGAGGTCATCTTCCGTGACTCGGCCTACGGCTCGCTCGGCGAGCTCCGCCACGTGATGAGCCGCGCCCCCTACTAGGAGGAGCCGCGCGCCCTGCTAGGCCGCGCTGCCCAGCCACCACGCGGCACACGGAACCACGCGACGCGTAGCGCCTTTGCGCTGCGCGTCGCGCTGTTTTTGGCCACTTCAGCGCGCGTGACGTCTAGCTGAGGTCTAGCTCTCGGGCCAGGACCACACGTCGAGGGGCTCCCCGGCCGACGCGGCGGGCGCACCTGGAGCGCGCCGTAGCAGCGTGTCCCCGGCTGCGAAGTGGGCCAGGTCCGCCGACCCCGCGAGGCGCACAGGCAGCAGCGCCGACGCGGTGTCAGGGCCCTGGTCGCGCCACACACCCACCCGCATCTCTTCGCGCGGGCCGACCCGGCGTACGTCGGCCGCTGCTGGCGCGGTGGTCTGCAGCCAGCGTTGTCGCCGAGCGCCGGTCAACGCGGCCAAGGCGACCCGGCCGAAGAGGGTGCCGCACACGGTGGCGCTGACCGGGTTGCCGGGCAGCCCGAGGATCACCGTCCCCTGGAGCACGGCGAGCAAGACCGGCTTGCCCGGCTTCAGTCGGACGCGGTGAAAGACGATCTCCGCACCGAGGCGGCCAAGGCTGCCGACCACGAGGTCGTAGTCGCCCATGGACACGCCGCCGCAGGTGACGATGAGATCGTGGTCGGCGGTGGCCGCCAGGAGCGCGGCGTCCAGCGCGTCCCGCTCGTCGACCACCGGCCCGCCGACCGCCGAGACCGCGGCGCCGAAGCTGCGGAAGAGCGCGCTGAGCGCCCAGGCGTTGCTGTTGCGGACCTGACCGAGCTCGGGCGTCGCCGTCACCGGGACGATCTCGCTGCCGGTGGGCAGCACGGCGACGCGGGGTCGCGCTGCGACCTGGACGGTGCTGTAGCCAAACGCGGCCAAGACGCCGATGCGCGCCGGCGTCAGCGTCGACCCGGCCTGGATCACCACCTCGCCACGCGTCACCTCGCACCCGATCAGGGCCACGTGCTGACCGGGACGCACCGCCTCGTCGATGCGCCAGGTGCCAGCCGCTGGATCGTCGTCGGGCCCGTCGATGCGCGTGATCCGCTCTACGGGGACCACGCTGTCCGCGCCGGGCGGCACCACGCCTCCGGTCATCACCCGCACGAAGGTCCCTGGGGCCACAGGTGCAGCGTGGGGATGCCCGGCCGGAGCGGCGCCAGCGCCGGTGACCACAGCGCCGACGTCGGTGCACTCGGCGCCACGGACCGCGATGCCGTCCATCATCGACCGGTTGAACGCGGGCTGGTCCTGGTCCGCCACCACGTCTTCGGCGAGCACGCGGCCCAGGGCGTCACCCAGGCTGACCCGCTCGACGCGGCCATGGGGCGACACCCGAGCACGGACCCGAGCTAGCGCCTCGTCGAGCGGCAGCAAGGGGGCGAGCCCACGGGTGCGCTTGGGCTCGGGACGTTCGCTGTGGGCGGGCTTGGACATGGGGCGCTCCAATGGATCGCGAGGGCGCCGTGGCCGGCTGCCGCGCATGGACGCCGCCGACGCCGGACTACTGGTCGGTGAAGCAGTTCTGCGCCTCATTGCCGCAGAACTGACCCTTGATGACCGGAATGCACTTGTCCTGGCTGTAGGGGAACTTGCACTTGGCGGTCTTGGCTTCCTTGGTGTCCATGTTGCGCGTCATGCAGCCCTCGTAGGTCAGGAACGCGTCCTGCGACGGCGCCTTGGCCGTGACCAGGCAAGCCTTGATGCACGAGGCAGCGCCGCCGACGCCGTCGCAGTCGGACTTGACGCACTTGTCGACGTCCTGACAGTTCTTGGAGCCGTTCTTGGCGAAGCAAGCGGAGGCCTTGTCGGAGCACTTCTCGTACCAGCAGCCGACGATGTTGACCGACTGCGCGCACTGGGCCTTGCAGGTGTCGTACTCGTCGTAGGCCTTCCGGCCCTCGGCGGACGCCATGCCCTTCATGATGCCGCGGCAGTTGTTGGGCTCGAGCTGCGAGGTCTGCTTGCACTTGGCGACCCAGAAGCTGATGTCGGTGCAGCCGAAGCCCTCGGTGAAGCCACAGACCTCGACCGGCTTGGCGCACTTGTCGGCGATGCAGCTGGCCAGCTTGTCCTCGTCCTCGACGCCCTTGCACTCGGTGGAGATGCAGCCGGCGACGGCCTTGGCGCCGTTGACCGCGCCCTTGTCTGCGGCCTGCATGCACTTGAGGCGGCAGGCGAAGTCGGTGAGCGTGCAGCCAGCGAGGCAGGCGACCGTGGCGCTGCAGGTGGCGCTGCCCGCACCGTAGCCGCCGCACGCGGCGTACTTGTCGTGGCACTTGGCGAAGGCGCAGTCCTGCTCCGCGGCGGTGCCCTCGGTGACGTCCTTGCACAGGTCGACCGCGCACGTGCCGATGTCCTTGAGAGTGGTCTTGTCAGCGTCGGACACGTCGTCCAGACAGGCCTCGAGGCACTTGGTGTCCCCCTTGCCGCACTCGGTCTGGCAGAGCAGCGCGTCGCCGCAGCTCACCTTGGGCGCTGCGCCGGTGTCCTGCGTGCCGCCGCCGGTGTCCTTGCTGGTCGAGCCCGTGTCCTTGCTGGCGCTGCCGGTGTCCGTGGCGCCAGCGTCGGCTCCTCCGTCTGCGCCGGCGTCGGTGCTGGCGGCGGTGTCGGAGTCGCTGCCCTTGTCGTCATCGCCGCCGCAGCCGGCGAGGGCGAGGGTGGCGGTCAGGCAGAGGGCCAGGGTGGGGAGACCCAAGGCAGGCAAACGTACACGCGTCATGGCGGAACTCCGAAGTCCGGGAAGGGCGCTCACACCGCGGGCCGGTGTTCGTTCGACCACGGTGGGCGCGGTCGGTTTGAGCGGCGTGAACCTTAGAGAGTCGTTGGTCTTTGTCAAGACGCCGGGCCGCGGGGTCCAGGCGGATCGGCGGCGCGGCAGGGCGCGGCGCCCATACGACGACGCCCCGCCCTGGACAACCAGAGCGGGGCGTCGCGCAGAAGCCGGAGCTTCAGCAGATCTCGAAGGCCGCACCGAAGAAGTAGGCGATCTCGCGGGCCGCGCTGGCCGCGCTGTCGCTGCCGTGCACGGTGTTGGCGCCCTTGGACTCGGCGTAGAGCTTGCGGATGGTCCCGTCTGCCGCCTCGGCCGGGTCGGTCGCGCCCATGATCTCGCGGTTCTTGGCGATGGCGCCCTCGCCCTCGAGGACCATCAGCACCACGCGGGCGCTGGTCATGAACTCGACGAGCTCGCCGAAGAAGGGGCGCGCCTTGTGCTCGGCGTAGAAGCCACCCGCCTGGCCCTCGGTGAGGTGGACCATCTTCATGGCGGCGATGCGGAGGCCAGCGGCCTCGAACTTCGAGACGACGTGGCCGATGTGGCCGTTATTGACGCCGTCGGGCTTGATGATGCTGAGGGTACGCTCGGTGGCCATGTCAGGCTCCCTGTGTGGCGTCGATGTGCCACGTTGGTCGCGAGGTGCGACGGTGATGGTGGCGCGCTGCGAGCCGCTCGGCCCGCGTCGCCGGAGCAGCCCGTGCTCAGGGCTGCCAGACCTTGAGGAGGGTCTCGGCCATGTCGCCCGGCGTGGGCGCGACCGCGATGCCGTTGCTCTCGAGCGCGGCGACCTTGCCCTGACCGGTGCCCTTGCCGCCCGAGATGATGGCGCCGGCGTGGCCCATGCGACGGCCGGGAGGCGCGGTGAGGCCGGCGATGAACGCGGCGACGGGCTTCTTCATGTTCTCGGCGATCCAGGCCGCGGCCTCTTCCTCGGCGGAGCCGCCGATCTCACCGATCATGATCACGGCGTGCGTGTCCGGGTCGTCGTTGAACAGCGAAAGCGCGTCGATGAAGTCGGTGCCCTTCACGGGGTCGCCACCGATGCCGATGCACGTGCTCTGCCCGATGTTGCGGGCGCTGAGCTGGCCGACAGCCTCGTAGGTGAGCGTGCCGGAGCGCGACACCACGCCGACGTGGCCGACCTGGTGGATGTGGCCGGGCATGATGCCGATCTTGCAGGCGCCGGGGGTGATGATGCCGGGGCAGTTCGGCCCGATGAGCCGGCTGCTGGTGTTCGCCAGGAAGGTCTTGGCGCGCACCATGTCCGCGACCGGGATGCCCTCGGTGATGCAGATGATGAGCGGGATGCCGGCGTCAGCCGCCTCCATGATGGCGTCCGCGGCGAAGGGCGGCGGGACGAAGATCATCGTGGCGTTGGGCTGGGTGGCGGCGACGGCCTGGCGCACGGTGTCGAAGATCGGCACCTCTTTGCCGGTCCCCTCGTCCGAGAAGCTCTGGCCGCCCTTGCCGGGGGTGCAGCCGGCGACGACGTTGGTGCCGTAGGCCATGCACTGGCGGGTGTGGAAGCCGCCGGCGCTGCCGGTGATGCCCTGCACGAGCAGGCGGGTGTTGCTGTCGACGAGAACGGCCATGGTGGTCCTCTCTGTGCGGCGCGGGGGCCGCTGTCGTCGCCCGGAGGCGTGGAGCCCGGTGGTCCGGGCGGTTGGGAGGGAGTCGCGAGCGGCGCTGGGAGACGTCTCCGCGCCGTGCGTGCCGAGTGCGGGCGTGCGCGGGGGACCAGCCTCCGCCGCCCTGCCCTACAGGCTCGCGGCGTACTCCTTGGCGGCGGCGACGGCCTTCTGAGCGCCGTCCTTCATGTCGAGACCGGTGAGGATCGGCAGGCCGCTGTCGGCGAGCATCTTGCGACCCAGCTCGACGTTGGTGCCCTCGAGGCGCACCACCAGCGGGCGGTCGATGCCGACCTGCTTGGCCGCCTCGATGACGCCGGCGGCGATGGTGTCGCACTTCATGATGCCGCCAAAGATGTTGACGAAGATGGCGTGCACCCGCTCGTCGCCGAGGATGATGCGGAAGGCCGCGGTCACCTTCTCGGCCGTCGCCCCACCGCCCACGTCGAGGAAGTTGGCCGGCTCGGCGCCGTAGTGCTTGAGGATGTCCATGGTCGCCATGGCCAGACCGGCGCCGTTGACCAGGCAGCCGACGTTGCCGTCGAGGTGCACGTAGTTGAGGTCGTACTTGCCGGCCTCGAGCTCGCGCGGGTCCTCCTCGTCGACGTCGCGGAAAGCCACGATGTCCTTGTGGCGGTAGAGCGCGTTGTCGTCGAAGTTGACCTTGGCGTCGAGGGCGATGACGTCGCCGTCGCCCGTGATGACCAGCGGGTTGATCTCGGCGAGCGAGCAGTCTTTCTCGATGTAGAGCTTGTAGAGCTTCTTGAAGAAGTCTCCGGCCTTGCGGACCGTCTTGCCCGTGAGGCCCAGCGCGAAGGCGGCCTGACGGCACTGGAAGTCCTGCAGGCCGACCGACGGGTCGATCCAGACCTTGTGGATCTTCTCGGGCGTGTTGTGGGCCACGTCCTCGATGTTCATGCCGCCCTCGGTGGACGCCATGAGCACGACGCTGCCGGTCTCGCGGTCGAGCAGCATGCTGACGTAGAGCTCGCGGGCGATGTCGGCGCCGCCCTCGATGTAGAGGCGGCGGACCTCCTGCCCCTCGGGCCCGGTCTGGTGGGTGACCAGCTGCATGCCGAAGATGTCGTTGGCGCGGGCCTCGACCTCCTCCAGCGTCTTGCACACCTTGACGCCACCGCCGAGGCCACGGCCGCCAGCGTGGATCTGAGCCTTCACGACGCGGATGGGTCCGGGCAGCTTCTTGGCGGCGGTGATGGCCTCCGCGACGGAGAAGGCCGGGTAGCCCTCCGGCACGGTGATGCCGTACTGGCGAAAGAGCTCTTTGGCCTGATACTCGTGGATCTTCATGGGTCTCCTCTCGAGCGCGGGTCAGACTGCTGGGGCGACTTGCCGCTGGAGCGACTTGCCGCGAAGGTGCAGCGAACGGGAGCGGGGCGTCAGGCGCGCGTCGCGCTGCTGGGCTGCCGCCGAAGCGCGTGGCGGATACCACGATGGCCCAGGAGCGGCAACCGGCGCCAGGCGCGTCCACGCTGCCCTTCGGCGCGCCCCTGGGTCGCGACGCTCGTCGGGTTGAACCGGCGCGTGGCGGCGCCGACTTGGAGGGCCAGTGGCAGGCGACCCCGGCAAGCTGCGAGTGCGCTGGACGCAGAGCCGCGACGCCGTGGTGCAGCGGGTGCTCGCGCTTCGCAGCTGGCTACGGCTGCGGCTGCCCGTGCTCATGGGGGCCGCGGCGCTGGCGCAGCGCGTCGATCTGGTCGATCGCGCCGCGGCGTTGGCGCTCTTCTGCATGCTGACCTTCGTGCCGGCGATGTTCGGCGTGTTCTCGGCCCTGGGCTTCGTGTTTGAGCACGTGGAACAGGCCGCTCAGGTGGCGGGCATCGAGGTCGAGGCTGGTCAGGGGGCCGTTGCGCGCGCGACGCAGGTCATCAAGGAGGCGCTGCCGGGGGTGACCTGGGACCCGAGCGCCCTCGCCGAGGCGCTGATGGCGGACCGCGCGACCAACGCCTCGCTGTCGAGCCTGACAGCGCTCCTGCTGGGGCTGACGCTCTTCGCCCGAATCGACAACAACGTCCGCGTCCTCTTCGGCCGGCGGCGGCGATCCACCCTCCGCGCGGCCGGGGTCTTCGGCCTCTTCTTCATCCTCGCGAGCCTGGTGGCGCTCGTGCTCTCGGTGGCCGCGCCGCTCACCGACTGGGGCCTCCACGTGGCCGCGGAGGGCATGTCGACCCTGACGCTCGGGCAGGTCGACGGCGTGACCACGGTGGTGGCCGTGACCCAGACCTTCCCCATCTCCCTCGGCTTTTACGTGATCGTGCGCTGGTCGGCGGGGAGCGGTCGCGTGGCCAAGCGCCGACTCCTGGCGGTGGCGCTGGCCTTTGGCGCGCTGTGGTTCCTCGGGCAGCGCCTGTTCAGCCTCTACGTCGGTCAGGTGATCCGCATGGACGCGATCTACGGCGCGCTCACCGGCGTCGTCGCGCTGATGCTGTGGCTCTACTACGCCTCGCTCGCCTTCCTCGGCGCGGTGGCCTTGCTGGCCACCTGGGAGCGCAAGGTGGCCGGGACGCTGCGCTTTGACGAGGGGGCTGGGGCGCGTCGAGCGAGGGGCGCGACGATCGGGGGCGGCCGGGCGCGGGACGACGACGACCACGACCACGACCACGACCACGACCACGACCACGCAGACACGGAACAGGGCCGCGTGCCCGACGCGAGGAAGGCCACCTGATCCACAACCCTGGTCTGGTGTCCGGGCAGGGCGCGGCGCGTGGGTTGCACGCTCGCACACGGCGGTGACACGCCAACACCCCGGCGCCCGTTGTGCAGAGGCCGCTGCCAGGGCTAGCCTGCGCGCCCCCTTCCCGCCGGAGCGCCGGACGGGGCCGACCCTGGAGAGCAGCCCATGAGCGACCTGTCCCCTGCCTTGCCCGCTACCCCTGCCGCCGACGGCGGCTTTCGCCACGACGTCGGCTTCGAGGAGCGCCACGGCATCCGGCTCTACAAGGAGTACTTCAACTTCGGGTCGGCGCACTTCCTGATCTTTGCCGACGGCACGCGCGAAGAGCTGCACGGGCACAACTACCGCGCCACGTTGGAGCTCGACGCCGATCTCGACGCGGCGTGGCTGGTGGCCGACTTCCTGGTGGTCAAGCCGATCTTTCGCGCGGTGTGCGACAGCCTGGACCACCGCACCCTGCTGCCGCTGCGCAACCCGAACCTTCGGGTCGAGCCCGGTGAGTCCGAGGTCGTCGCCTACTTCGGAGAGGACCGCTACGTGGTGCCGACGCGGGACGTGCGGCTGCTCGACATCGAGAACACCGCGAGCGAGCTGCTGGCCAAGTGGATCTGCGCGCGCTTCTTGGACGACCTCGCCGCCAAGCTGCCGAACCTCGAGCTGAAGCGCGTGCTGGTGTCGGTGCAGGAGTCTCCGGGTCAGAGCGCCGTGTACGAGCGGCGGTGGGCATGAGCTGCGTCGAAGACGGGCAGGCCGGAGCGGACGCGGTGGCCGCCGTCGCCGAGTCCACGAGCGGGCCGGACAGCGCGGCGTGGCTGGTCGGCGCGGTGGTCACGGCCGGGATGGTGCTGGGCAGCGCTGGGGGGCCGAGCTTTCTGGACTCGGGCGAGCTCATCGCCGCGGCGCGCGAGCTCGGCGGCGTTCACCCGCCAGGACACCCGGCGTGGCTGTCGCTGGCCGGGCTGGCGGAGGTGTTGCCCTTCGGCGCCTACGGGGCCCGGGTGGTCTGGCTGAGCGCGCTCTTCGCAGGCATCGCAGCGGGCCTGTTGGTGCGCATCGCGCGCGGCGTCATGGGGCCTTTTGGCGCGACGCGAGCGGGCGGCTGGTGGGCGGCTGCCGCGGGCCTCGCGCTGGGCTGCAGCGGATCGCTGTGGCAGGTCGGGGTGCGCGCTGAGGTCTACACGCTCGCCCTCGCGACCAACCTCTGGGCCATCGACGCGGCGCTGCGCGCGGGCCGCGCGGCCAAGGGCGCCAAGTCCGTCGCGCACGGGCCGGCGGCCGAGGTGGTCGTGGCGCTCGCGCTGGGGCTGCTGAACCACCACTACGTCACCCTCTTTGCGTTGCCAGCGGTGCTGCTGGCCGGCTGGCCCGCGCTGCGGACGCTGCCGCGCAAGCACCTGGCGGCCCTCGTTGGCGCCGGCGCCTTCGCCGGGTTGGGCTACCTCGCCCTGCCCTTGCGCGCCCTCGCGGACACGGAGATGCGGTGGGGCGACCCGACCACCCTGCAGGGCGTGTGGCGGGCCGTGACCGCGCAGCACTTTCAGCGCTCGGTCACCGCGGCCAACGTCGACCTGATGGACAACGCGATGGTGCTCATGGGCGCCGTTTCGGAAGGCATGGGCGTGTGGCTGGCCGCCGCTGGGCTGCTGGGGCTGGGGGTCGCCGTGCTGCGGCCGACCGGGGCCTGGGCCGCGACCTGCGCCGCGCTGGTCGGTGGGCTGCTGACCAAGGCCTTCATGGTCATCGACACCCACAATCCGGACGATCACGGCTACGTCCTGCTCGTCGCGGCGGCGCTCGCGCTGGGGCTGGCCCACGGCGCAGCGGTGCTCTTCGGCGAAGACGGCGTGTTTGCGGGGCTCCCGCAGCAACGGCGGCGCTGGCTGGCGACCCTGGTGGTGCCGTGGCTGGTGCTCCTCGCTGGCCTGGGCTTCGCCCTACGCACGACCTCCCCGGCGACCTGGCAGGCCGGACAGCGCGGCCCGGACGCGGTGGACACCCTGGTGCGCAGCGCCGTGGGGCCCGGCGGCATCTACCTGAGCAACTACTACGGGCTGCAGTTCAACGAGGCGGCCTGGCGCGTGGCCGAGGGTCGGCGCCCGGACATCCTCTCAGCCCACCTGAGCTTCCGCACGGGCGACACCGACGGCGGCGTGGGCTACGCCCGCTGGTTCGCCAAGCGCTATCCGGCCGAGGCTTCGCTGGCCCTGGGCGCGGTGAAGATGCGGCGGGCGCCCGTCGGCAACCTGCTGCAGCTCGCTGAGGCGGGGCGGGTGTACGCCGAAGAGGACCCGGACCTCCGCCTGCCGACGGCGATGTTGGGCTTCGGCGGCGTCGCGCACCGGCTGCTCTCGAGCAAGGAGCGGACGCTGGAGTACGACCTCGCGGCGGAGCAACGGGCCCACGAGCGGGTGTGGCAGGCGCTCTATGACCAGCTCGGACCGGTGACCGGCCTGGACCACCAGACCAAGGGCATCCTCGTGTGGCAGCACGCGCTGCAGATGGCCCACGCGCTGCGCCGCGGGTGGCGGGTGGTGGCTCGAGACGAGCTCGCCCGCGCGCGCAAGCTCGCGCCCTCAGACAGCATGCTGAACCGACTCGAGGCGCGGTTGCAGCTGCTCGACGGCGCCTGGAAGGACGGTGACGTCAAGCGCTTCCACCGGCTCTGGCAGGGCTACGCGTCGATGGACCTGAGCGCGCTGGCGGCGCCGGTGGGTGGGGCGAAGTAGCCGACGCCAGCAGACTGCGGCGAAATGGATTGTCGCTGCAACCTGCTAGCTTTTTTTGATTTCTGGGGGGCTACGAGCGCCCCCAGCCACGGCAAGCCGTGGCTTCCCCTTCCCAGCAGACTGGCCAACCTGGCCTCAAGAACGGAGAAAAGGCGCAGTCTGCTAGGCCGGCAGCGAGTCGGGCGTCGCAGCGCCGCGAAGGACCACGTGCCCCTCGCTGACCCGGCCGACGAAGGCCCCGGACACCTCGACGGAGCGATCTCCGGGCGGCGGCACGTGGACCGAGAAGGGCGCGCGCTCCGACACCTGCGCCAGCACCGGGTCGCCGGCGTCGTCCTTGGTCGCGCCGCGGGCCTCTTCGGCGTCCTCTTCCGCCAGCGCGAGCATGCTGAGGCGCCAGGCCGACTCCGCCCACGTGTCGCAGGGCACCACGTCCGCGATCCGCCCGCGCCCGTCGGTGTCCGCCAGCCCCTCGAGCACGGCGAGGAAGCGATCCAGCGGCGAGAAGGTCGGCAGCTCGGGCGCGCCCTCCGGCGCCTCTTCCGGGGGGCCCTGGGTCCAGCCGTGGGCGTAGCCGCCGATCTCGCGCGGGTCGGCGTGCACCAGCTCGTACTCGGCCTCAGCGAGCAGGTTGTCCAGGATCAGGAACCCGGGCGCCACCGGCTGGCTGATGAGCGGCGCGCCGAAGTCCGCCAGCGTCGGTAGATCGCAGCGCATCAAGAACTGGGTGATGTCCAGCACGCTCAGCCCGCTCTCGCCGAGCTGGACCCGCTTGCCGGCGAGATCGCCCACCGCGCGGTAGAGGACGGCGTGCCACTGATGGAGCTCACTCAACACCTGACCGACGTCTTGCGCGACGCGGTAGGCCATGTGGTCGGTGAGATCGACGTTCTCGATGCACTCGCGCGCCCGACGTGCCCAGGCCAGGTTGCGGTCGAGGCGATCGCGCGCCTCGAGCAGCCGCACCTCGCTGTGGCTGTCGAGGGCGGACTCGGCCTCGTCGACGATGCGGCACAGGTTGTGATGCAGGTGGCGCAGCGCCGGCGCCTGCTCGCTGCCCAGCTCCCGGGACAGCTGCACGTTGAGCACGCCGAGCGCGAGGTCGCCCTGCTCTGGCTCGATCTGCAGCACCCGGCTGATGATGGGGAAGAGCGCCTCGCCCTGCTCGGTGATGCGATGCGCGCGCCCGGTGAACTCGAGCCACCCCGACCGGCGCAGCGCCCGTGTCAGGTACGAGAGCACGTCGTCGGCCAACCACGCGAAGTGGCGACCGAGCGCCTCGGCGGTCCACGTGGCGCGGTCACTGCTCGCGAGCTCGGTGAGCACCGCCATGCGAACCACGAAGTCGGCCTCGCCGAGCCGGGTCAGCTCCCGCAGCAAGCCAAACCAGGGCAGCCCCGCCTGGGCGTGCACGATGGCCGGCACGTCGTCCGGGTCGAAGCGGGCGTCGATGAGCGCAGCCACGTCCTTGGTCGCGCGCTCAGGGCGCTCCTCGGGGGCCGGAACCAGGTCTGGGGTCTTCACGCTCATGCAGCGTGGCCGTTAGCAGGACACGCCGGGGCGCGTCAATCGATCGTGGCCATTGCGCCGCGGAGCGGAGTCCGTCGGGGGCGACTTCGAGCTGCCGGGTCCGGGGTGGCGCATCGCCGGGGGCTGCATCGACATCAAGTGGGGTGCGCGGCATCCTCGTCGCGCGCAGCCCTGGCCTTGGACAGCGGGGCGGACACGGCGAGCACACCCAGGGCGCACGGCTCAGGCCGCGCACAGGACACGCAATGAGCGAGACCCTCGACCAGGCGCGCCGGCGCAAGAACGAGCACCTGCAGATCGCGCTCGGCGACCCCAGCGTCCAGCGGCCCGGCCGCGGCAACGGGCTCGGGGGCATCGACTTCGAGATGCTCTCGCTGCCCGAGCTGGATCTCGATCAGGTGGACACCCGGTGCCAGCTGCTGGGGCGCTCCCTCGCGGCGCCGATCCTGGTCGGCGCGATGACTGGTGGGACGGTCGAGGCGGGGGCGGTCAACCGCATCCTGGCCGAGGCGGCCGAGCGCTGTCAGGTCGGGTTCTGTCTGGGATCGCAGCGGCCCATGCTCTTTGGCGATCCCGACGCTGCGACCAGCTTTCAGCTCCGGGAGGTGGCGCCGACGACGCTCATCTGCGGCAACATCGGCGCCGTGCAGCTGCGGGACCACCTCGACGGGCCGCGGCTGGCGCACCTGGCGCGCGAGGTCGGCGCCGACGCCATGTTTGTCCATGTCAACGCGCTGCAAGAGGCCGTGCAACCCGAGGGCGACCGGGACTGGCGCGGCGTGTTCGACGCCATCGCGGAGTCGGCCGGTGACTGCGAGGTCCCGGTGCTGGTCAAGGAGGTCGGGGCGGGGCTCGGCGAGCAGACCCTGCGGGCGCTCGCGCTCACCGGCGTCGCCGGGGTGGAGACCGCTGGGGTCGGCGGCACCTCGTGGGCGCGCATCGAGGCGCTGCGCCACGGGGCGCGCTCGCCGGCGTCCATCGCGGGCTCGGTGCTCGCGGGCTTCGGCACGCCCACGGCAGAGAGCGTGCAGCTGGCGCGTCGGGCCTTTCCGGGGCGCATCGTCATCGCGTCCGGCGGGCTGCGAGACGGGCTGGAGGCGGCCAAGTGCATCGCGCTCGGCGCCGACGCGGCGGCCATGGCCTACCCCTTTCTGGTGGCGGCCCGCTCAGAGTCCGACCACGCCGCCGCCGTGGACGCGGTGGCCCTCGAGATCCAAGGCGTCATCGAGACGCTGCGCACCACGATGTTCCTGGTTGGGGCGCCGACCCTCTCGCACCTCGGCAACACGCCGGTCATCGTGCGCGGCTGATGCGCCACTCTGGCGCCGCGTTCGGCAAGGCGATCTTGATCGGCGAGCACTTCGTGCTGGACGGGGCCGCCGCGATCGCGATGCCCTTGCGCGCCTTTCGCACTGAGGTCACCTGGCTCCACGACGGCTCACCGCTGACCGTGTCGAGCGACGCCACGCTCGACGACGACGCGGCGCGCGACGCCCGGACCATGCTCAGCGCGGCCGCGGTCCACAGCGGCGTCGCCCCGCTGGGCCAGGTCGCCGTGCGATCGACCGTGCCCTTGCACCGCGGCTTCGGCTCGTCCGCTGCCCTCGCCGTCGCGGCGCTGCGCGCGCTCGCGTCCCGCCCCGCCGCAGGCCAGCGCGGCGAGGCGACGCCTGCAGGTGCGCGCGCGCCGGGCGCGTCAGACGACGATCTCCTACGCATCGCCCGCGCCGTGGAGTGCGTGGTCCACGGCAAGTCGTCCGGCTTGGACCCGGCGACCGCCATGGGGGGCGGCGCGGTCCTCTACCGGGACGGCCAGGTGCGCGCCAGGGTCGCGCCGGCACAGACGCCGGCCCTCAACGCGGCGCGCTGGGTGCTCTGCGACGTCGGCCCGGCGCCGTCCACTGGCGTGGCGATCGCCCAAGCCAACGCCGCCCGCGCGCGCATGGGAGCCGCCGCGCTCGCCGACCTGCTGGCGCAGATGGAGGCGGCCACCGAGGACGTGTTGGCTGGGCTGCGAAGCGGCGCCCCGGGTCGCATGGCGGCGGGTATGGGCGCCGCGCACCGTTGCTTGAACGCGATCGACGTGGTCGACGACCGCATTCGCGGAGCGATCGCACTGGCGCTCAGCGAGGGCGCGCTGGCAGCCAAGCAGAGCGGCGCAGGCCTCGGCGGCGCGGTGCTGGCCCTTGCACCAAACGCAGAAATAGCCGAGACCATCGCCGCACGCCACGCCGCCGCTGGCCTCGCGACCTGGACCCTGGAGATCTGCTGATGACACTCAACCGAGCAGCCGCGTTCGCGCCGGTCAACATCGCCCTCACCAAGTACTGGGGGAAGCGGGACCACGAGATCAACCTGCCGCTGGCGCCCTCGATCTCGGTGACCTTGGCCGAGCTTGGCACGCTGACGGTGGTCCGGCCCGAGCCGGAGCTGACGGGCAACCGCATCCTGGTGAACGACAAGCCCCTGGACCCCAAGGGTCTGGTCAAGGTCGGCCGCGTGATGCGCGCGGTGCGGGCCCTGGCAGGGACCGAGGTGAAGGCCGGCATTCGCGCCGTGAACACCGTGCCGACGGCGCAGGGGCTGGCGTCGAGCGCGTCGGCCTTTGCCGCGCTGGCGAAGGCCGCGGTGACAGCCTACAACGTCGACATCAGCGACGAGGACCTGTCCGGGTTGGCCCGCACCGGCTCTGGCTCTGCGTGCCGCTCCATCCACGGCGGGTGGGTGCTGTGGAACAAGGGCGAGCGGGACGACGGCACAGATTCGACCTCGGAGCGGCTGCTGACCCCCGAGGAGTGGCCGCTGCGCGTGGTCGTCGCCCACATCGGCGAGGGTCCCAAGAAGATCTCGTCGACCGAGGGCATGAAGCTCAGCGAGTCGACGTCGCCCTTCTTCGACAGCTGGATCGAGACGTGTCACCGGGACGTGGAGGAGTGCAAGGTCGCGATGATCAATCGCGACATGCAGCACCTCGCGCACGTGGTCGAGGGCAACGCGCTGGCGATGCACGCGACGATGCTCGCGACGCGCCCCGGCCTCGTCTACTGGCAGCCTGCGACGCTCGGCGTGGTGCACGCTGTCCGCCGCCTCCGCAATGAGAAGGGGCTGAGCTGCCTGTTCACCATCGACGCCGGTCCCAGCGTGGTGGTGCTCACTGAGGCGAGCGACCTGTCGCAGGTGGCCGACGCGGTCGCTCAGGTGCCCGGCGTGACCCGCATCACTCAGACGCGCATCGGCGGCGGTGCTCACATCGTCCCCAATGGCTGACGCGCGCGCTCCGGGAAAGCTCATGCTCGCCGGCGAGTACGCCGTGCTCTTCGCTGACGGCTCCTGCGTCGCGGCGGCGGTCGGCGAGATCGCACACGCCCGTTGGACTCCCGGTGAGCGCGCTGCGCTGACGCTGGACGCCTTCGACGCGGTCCGCACGTGGCCCTGGGCCGAGGTCCCGCAGGACGGGATGATGCGCTTCGTCTGCACGGCGGTGTCGGAGGCCCTCGCGCACGCCAGCGCGGGTCCCAAGGCTGCGCTGCAGACGCTCGGCGCGCTCCACGTGCAGGTGGCCGGCCAGCGCAAGGGGCTGAAGTTGGGCCTCGGCAGCTCGGCCGCGACGACGGTGGCGACGCTCCGGGCGACGCTGCGAGGCGTGGGGCAGCCGCTCCCGCCGGGGGACCTGGCGCGGCTCGCTGACCGCGTTCACAAGGCCTGCCAGGACGGCGCCGGGAGCGGCTACGACGTCCACACCATCGCCCACGGCGGCTGCGTCCACTTCGACGGCCCGGCTCGCGTGGCGACGCCCCTGCGGTGGCCCGCGGGGCTCTTCGGGGCGGCGCTCTACACCGGCCGGCCGGCGAGCACGGTGGCCGCGCTTCGCCGTGGGATCGGCCCGGCGACCCCGGGGGTCGCAGCCATCCGCGCCGCGGCCGAGGAGCTCGTGGCGGCCTGGCGCAGCGGAGACGTGCCGCGCGTGCTCGCCGCTGCGACCGCCTGCGAGGCGGCCTTCGACACCCTGGCCGAGCACCACGACTGGTTGGTGCCCGAGGCGCTCGCCCAGACGCGTCAGCACATCCGTGACCACGGCGCCGTCGCGCGCACGTCCGGCGCCGGGGGAGGCGACTGCGTGCTGGCGCTCTCCGACGATCCGACCGTCATCGACGCGCTGGTAGAGACCTGGCAGCACCCGTGCGTGGCTCGGCTCCCCGACGATCTGGCCGCAGTGGAGGACCCATGAGCCTGAAGCGCTACATGCGCCCGCACATCTCCAGCGTGCTCAACGAGATCCACGGGGTCATCGCTGCGCGCACCACGCCGCCCTGGGCACGGGGCGAAGACGACGGCCGCCTGCGCGACATCTGCGCTCAGCACCTGTCCACGGGTGGCAAGCGACTCCGCGCGCTGCTGCCTCCCGCGCTGGTCCAGGCCGAGGGGGGCGACCCGTCGGCGGCCTGCGTGCTGGGCGCCTGCATCGAGGTGCTGCACAACGGCACGTTGGTCCATGACGACATCCAGGATGGCGACGAGCTGCGCCGCGGTCAGCCCACGCTGTGGCGACGCGTCGGCACACCCCAGGCGATCAACGCTGGGGACGTGATGCTCGTCGCGCCGCTCCTGGTGAGCGCGTCGTCGCCGCGCATCCCGGCGGCCGCACGAGCTCGCCTGACGGCGCTGCTGGCCGGCGCGGTGACCGAGACCATCCGAGGTCAGGTCGGGGACCTCGATCTGAAGGCCGACGAGATGCCCACCCTGGAGCACGCCAACGGCATCGCCCTGGCGAAGACCGCGCCGCTCTTCGCCGCCTGCATGGAGGGCGCCGTGGTGCTGCTCGACGGCGACGAGGCGCGCTGCGAGGCGGCGCGCGAGATCGGGCGGCATGTGGGCATCGCGTTTCAGGTGCGCGACGATCTGCTCGATGTGCTCGGCGTCAAAGGCCGCGGCGCAGCGGGCGCAGACATGCGCGAGGGCAAGCCGTCGTGGCCGGTGCTCGCCGCGCTGCAGCGCGGGCCAGAGGACGAAGCCGAGGAGCTCCAGAAGCTGCTCGACCGGGCGCACCACGGCTACCGTCCGTCCGCGCCGGACGTCGTGCGTTGGCTGGAGTGGGTCCGTGTCCACGGCGGTGTGGACGCCGCGCAGCTCGCGCTCGACGAGAGCCTGGCCAAAGCCAGAGAGCTGGCGACCGTGGCCTTTCCAAGCGGGGGTGCGGCGGTGGTCGACGCCCTGTGTGCCCGACTCGAAGAGCTCGACGGATGAGCCAGCGGCCCGAGCTCAACCCCGCCCCGCGGGCGGTGTTGGAGTTCCCCAAGCTCGGCTTCACCCTCGAGGGGTCGAGCGTCGCCGGCATCGCCACGTGGCTCACCGTGCGCTCGTGGTCCCTGGCCATCGACTGTGGCGCCCTGACCCAGGCCACCGTGCGCTGCAGCACCCTGGCGTTGACCCACACCCACCTGGACCACGCCGGCGGCGTCGCGTCGTGGCTCGCGCTGCGCCGACTGGGTGGCATGGGCACGTCGACCGTCCTGGCGCCGGTCGAGACCGCGCCGGAGATCCAGCGCATCGTCGACACCTGGGAGAGCATGTATCGCCACCCCTTCGACTGGCGCCTTGTCCCCATGGCGCCGGGAGACCGGCACCCCCTGCGCAACGACCTGAGCGTCGAGGCCCTGCCCGCAGACCACGTGATCCCCACCCGCGGCTGGGCGGTGTGGCGGCAGCGCCGACGTCTCAAGCCGAGCCTCCACGGCGCCAGTGGACCCGAGATCAAGCGACGGAAGGCGTCCGGAGAAGACGTGCACGTGCGCGACGAGGAGCTCCTGCTGGCCGTGAGCGGCGACACCCGCGCCACCATGGCGCACACCGTCCCGGCGCTGCGCGACGCCAAGGTGGCCTGCGTGGAGACGACCTTCCTCGACGACAAGTGCTCGGTCGAGCGGGCCCAGAGCGGCGGTCACACTCACCTCGACGAGCTGCTCGACGTGCCGTGGGGCTGCCAGACCCTGGTGCCCTACCACGTGAGCCAGCGCTACGACGTGGCGCGTGCGCGGGACATCCTGCAGGCCCGGCTCGCGCCCACCCTGCCCGCCGGCGTGTCCCTGAAGCCCCTCCTGCCCTGAGGGCGAGCCTCACAACGCGCCGCGGCCGCCGCGTCAGAGGACGGGGCGGCCGCGGAGGCGAGTTGGGGGCGGAGACGCGGTGCGCCTGCCAGCCATCTCAGCGGATCAGCCCGTCCAGCGGATCAGCCGCAGCGGACACACCGGGTCGGTGATGCCCTTGAGCTGAATCGGCTTCAGCTCCTCGGTCAGCACCCAGTCGCGGACGAAGTCGTAGGTGGTCGGCGCCAGCAGTACCTCGCCCGGCTCGGCCATGCCGCACAGGCGCGCGCTCAGGTTCACGCTCCGCCCGAGGACGGTGTAGCTCAGGGTCTGTGACGAGCCCATGTAGCCGGCGATGAGCTGACCGGTCGCCACGCCGATGCCAACACCGATGGGCTTCTTGCCCTCGGCCTCGCGCTCTCGGTTGAAGTCGGCCACGGCCTGCTGCATCTCGATGGCCGCGCGCACGGCCTGAACCTCGTCGTTCTCGTAGCTGAGCGGGGCGCCCCACAGCGCCATCACCGCGTCGCCGATGTATTTGTCGAGCGTCCCGTCGTGCGCGAAGATCACCTTCGTCACCCGATCGAAGTACTCGTTCATCATCGCGACCATCTCTTTCGGAGGCGTCTTCTCCGTGAGGTTGGTGAAGCCGCGAACGTCGGCGAAGAGCACGGTCGCTTTGCGCAGCGAGCCCCCCTTCTCAATCGGCAGCTCACCCGCGACGATCTGGTCGACGAGGTTCGGGCTCAGCATGCGCGACAGCGACTCGCGAGCGACCGTCTCTTCCTGGATCCGGCGCTGCATCAGCACGTTGTCGATCGAGATGGCGGCCTGCCGGGCCACCGCGCCGAGGACGGACAGGTCCTTCTCGGTGAAGAGGCCGGTCGAGATCAGCGAGTCGACGTGCAGCACGCCGATGACGTCCTCACTGGCGACGAGCGGCACCGTCATGCTGGAGCGGATGCCCTGCAGCACGACCGAGTGCGCGTGGCCGAAGCGGGCGTCCATGCGCGCGTCGGTGCTGAGCACAGCCTCTTTCTTCACCACGGCCTGGTGGAGGATCGAGCTCGGCACGCGGACGTTCTTCTTGTTCTCTTCCCAACCCACGCCGGGGCGGATGTGCACCGACATGTTGACCAGCCGATCGACGACCTCGCCCTGGCGCTTGTTGTCCACCAGCATCACGACGCCGCGGTCCACCGGCAGCCACTCGAAGATGCGCTGCAGGATTCGGCTCAGGATGTGGTCGATGTCGTTCTGACCGTGGAGGTCCCCGGAGAGCGTGTACGACAGGCGCAGCTTCTCGTAGTCCATGCGCAGCGTGCGCTCGTCGGCCACCAGCTCCACCGGCGCAAAGTCGCGCAGCAGGTCGAGCTGCATCGTGGCGTGCACGCTCGCCGGCGGCTCTTCCTCGGCCTCGGGCGGAGGCTCGGGGATGGACTGCTCTTCCTCAGGGGGCGCCATGTAGCGCCACGACGTGCTGCCGATGCGCACGAGGTCGCCCTCGCGCAAGATGTGCGCAGCCTCGACCAGCACGTCGTTGCAATACGTGCCGTTTCGACTGTCGAGATCACGCAGAACGTACGTGTTGGTGTTGGGACGCCGCGAGATCACGGCGTGCTCTTTTGAGACAAGCCTGTCGACGATCTGCAGGGTGTTCGTAGGCTGGCGACCGACCGTAGTCAGGTCACCAAGCTCGATCTCCTGCTGTCCTGGCCCGCCCCCGACACGAACGAGGCGTGCGCACTGTCGGCGCATAGTCAGCCTGCTTCCCTGGGTGCCGCCCCACCTGTGTGGCTGCTTCGTCCATCGAAGCGTGCAGAGCACGGCCGAGACGGGGCGCGATTCGCCGCGCATTCTGTCATGGGCCGATCCCCACGTCCAGCCGCCTCCGCGGAGGACGTGTGTGGCGCTCGCGGGCCCCCGAGCACAGGGTCTCCACAACCTTGCCTGGGCACCGGCTGGGACTACAGTGCGGCCCATGGACGCCTCCCCTCGCTCACGTCGCTCCGGTCCTCCGCAGGGCCCCCGCGGGGCAGCCGCGTCCGCGTGGCGCGCCGGTGCGGTGTGGGTGCTGGCCCTGACGCCGTCCCTGCTGGCGCTGCTGCTGTGCCGCGTCCCCAGCTTCGACCTGCTCGACTACCACGCCTGCCTGGCCTTGAGCCCGGTGGTGGGGCTCTGCGCGGCGGAGCTGTGGTGGCGCCGGGCAGCGGGGCGAGGAGACGAGGGCGCAGCGCCGAACGTTCGGGCGCGGCACGTGGCCCTTCTGCTCGCGGGCCCCGTCGGGGTCTACGCCGCTGCGGCCGCGGTGGTGCCAAACTGCGCCCCGCTCACCGGGCTGCTCTTCTATCTGCTCGGCCCCGTGTGCTCGAGCGCGGTCGGCGCATGCATGGCTGCGGTGGCGGCGGCGATCTCCACCCGTCGGCGGCGGCCGGTCTGGTGGGCCCTGGCTGCGGCCTCGCTGGTGCCAGGCGTGTGGCACTTCCTCACCGCGCCGCAGGTGTTTGGCTACCACGGCCTGCTCGGGTGGGTCGGGGGCGCGCTCTACGAAGACGCCCTGGCGCCTCACGCCGGGTACGCGTGGTTCCGCCTGCTCGACACGGCGACCTGGTTGGCCGCGGCGATCGCCGCTCACCAGCTGCTGGGTCGTGGGCGGTCTGCGGGGCGAGGGCGTCAGCTGGGGGCGGTGGCCCTGCTGACGACGGTGGCCGGGCTCGCCGCCCACGCCGCGCTGGGTGAGCCCCTCGGCTGGCGCGTGACCGGGGCGCACGTGCGCGCGCAGCTGGGCGCGCACGCGGACGTCTACCTGCGACCGCGGGACGGCGATCGGTCTCGCGAGCCCGACGTCCGCGTGACCCTCCTGCGCCGAGCTGGATGGCAACGGGACGCGCGGCTCGTGGCGGAGGACGTCGGCGTTCGCTGGCTCGAGCTGCGGCGCTTCTTCGGCGCCGCTCCGAGCGAGACCATCGAGGTGTTCGTGTATCCGGACGTCGCGCGCAAGCGCCGGTGGATGGGGGCTGCCCGGGTCGAGATGGCCAAGCCCTGGCTGCGGCAGGTCCACATCGTCTGGCCCGGGTTCGGCGCGTCGATCACGCGGCATGAGCTGGCGCACGTGTTCGCCGGGGTCGACGCGCCGCTGCCCTTTCGCGTGCCCTTGCGACGGGGCGTGTGGCCCGACGCGGTGCTCATCGAAGGGGTCGCCGTGGCGGCGGAGTGGCCCGTGCGCATGGGCCTGAACCCCCACCATTGGAGCGCCGCCATGCGCCGCCTGAAGCTGGCGCCCTCGCTCGAGCGTCTGCTGCAGCCGACGGGCTTCTTCGCGCAGAGCAGCGCCCGGGCCTACACCCTCGCTGGGTCTCTCCTGCGCTGGATTCGCGACACCTACGGACCCGAGGCCCTGCGCCGGGTCACGGCCACGGCTGATCTGGCCGGGGCCACCGGGGTCCCGCTACCGGAGCTGATCGCGCGGTGGCAGGGCTATGTCGACGCGCTCCCTCTCACCGCCGTGGACCTCGAGCGCGCGCGGGCTCGATTCGAACGACCGGGCCTGTTCGTGCGGCCCTGCACGCTGGAGATCGGGCGCTGCCGGGAGCGCGCGCGGGCCGCGTGGCGGCGCGCTGCGCCGGACGACGCCCTGCGGCAGTGGACAACCCTGGAGCGCTCCCTGGCGCGCGGGGCAGGCGGCGTCGCGCTGGGGGTCGACATCGCCCTGTCCGTGGCCTACGCCGCGGGTCGCAACCATGACCCGGCAGACGCGCTCGACCGACTCGATCGTCGGGTCGCCGAGGGTGGCCTCACCACCACGCAGCAGGCGCGGGTCGACCGCCTCCGGGGCGATCTGCTCATGGCTCAGGGGCGTGTCACGGCGGCGCGCGCTGCGTGGCGACGCGCGAACATCCCGGCGCTCTCGGCCGGAGCGCGGCGACTCTTGGACGTCAAGGTGCATCTGAGCGCCCAGGGCGAGCCGGGCAGGACCTTCGTCCGCGACGGCCTGCTGCCCTTTGGCCGGCGCACGTCCTTCGGTCGGGCGCTGCGCTCGCTGGTGAAGGCGTCACCCGCGGACCCGGTCACCCGCTACCTCGCGGCCCGGCGTGGGACCCTGGGGCCGCGGCGCGCG
>JAUIAC010000309.1 GCA_030425545.1 bacterium
TGCAGGGTGTGCAGCTCGACGCGTCGGTGGCGCTGCTCTACGGCCGGTCGACCTACACCCGCGAGCGCCGCGCGGCCTATCAGCGGGCCGACGGGCTCGACTTCAGCTTGCCGGTCGCCCCTGCCGACATGGACCCGCTGCGCAGCGGCTGGCAGCCCGAGGTGGTCGGGACGGTGCTGCTGCCGGCGGGCGCGGCGGCCCTGTCCTGGCGAGCGAGCGAGCGCGTCGCGTTGGGGGTGAGCGTCTACCCGCGGGTGGGGGCCGTGCTCAAGTTCCCCGACCAGGGGCCGCACCAGTGGCAGATGCAGGAGGTGGCGCTGCTGGCGACCTCGTTCACCCCGGCCATCGCTTTTCGCGCGACGCCCTGGTTGCACCTGGGTGTGGGCGTCGACGTGGTCAGTGGGCTGATGAGCCTGCGGCAGATCACGGACCTGGCCACGACGCCGATGCTGCGGGACGCCCTCGGCGAGCCGCCGATCAACCAGGCCAACGACATGGGGCCTGACGCGCCGCCGGCGGTGCGGGAGCTCGACGTGCTGGGCCGGCAGGTGACCATCCGCAACGCGCAGGCCCTCGGTTGGAGCGTGAAGCTCGGCGCGACGATTGAGGTGAGCGACGCGGTGCGGCTGGCGCTCGCCTACCAGCACGTCACCGACCTGGTCTTCACCGGCGACGCGTGGCTCGACATGAACCACGACCTCTTCACCCAGGATCTGGCGAGCCAGGGGCTGCAGTACCCGGCGCTGGTGCAGGGCAAGGCGTGGATCGCGCTGCCTCTGCCGGCGGTGGCGCGCCTGGGCGTGGGCGTCGACCTGAGCGCCAACCTCGCGCTGCACGCCCAGGTGGCGTGGGTGCGCTACTCCGCCGTGCGCAGCTTGGACGTGACCCTGCAGAGCCCGGACTTCGTGCAGCCCCAGCTCGGCTTGGGGGACACCACGGCGATCTCGCTGGAGCGCGCGTGGCTCGACACGGTGGAGGCCGAGGCGCTGCTGGCGTGGACGCCGAGCGACACGGTGCGCTTGGGGCTCCGCGCTGGCTACCACTCGCCGATGTCGCCCGACGCGACGGTGGACCTCATCAGCATCGACGGCCACCGGTTGATCGGCGGGCTCATGGCGCGCAAGCGGTGGGGAGGGTTCGCGCTGACGGGGACGGTGGGGGCACACCACGTGCTGCCGCGGACCGTCGTGGCGAGCCGCTACGACCGCGGCAACGGCGTGTACACGCTGACCATCGTGCACGCGAACGTTGGGCTGGCGTGGCGCTGGTGAGCGGGCGCGGGCTGAGGCAGGAGGGACGGACTGTGGTTGGGGCCGGGAGTGACGAGGCCGCGCGTCGCCGCGCGATGGTGGTTGGCCGTGGCGGGCTCGGCGCAGCCCTGTGGTGTGCGGTGCTGGTGGCCTTGGGCGGCTGCGGCGCGGACGCAGTGGAGCCGGGTGGAGCGAGCGCCGACGTGAGCGGAGACGTGGGCTCCAACGTGGACGCTGGCGCTACGGACGACGCCGGCGACGTCGCCGCGGATGGCGCGTCCGGCGCGAGCACCGATGCCCTGACCGATGCGCCGGGCGACGCTGACGACGTCGTCGACAGCGACGCCGATGGCGGCGACGTGGAAGACGGCGACGGGACAGCTGTCGCTTTGCCGGACATCTGGACGGACGCCTCCACGCCAGACACGGGTACGCCAGACACCGGTACGCCAGACACCGGTACGCCAGACACGGGTGGCCCAGACACCGGCACGCCAGACACCGGCACGCCAGATTCGGGCACGCCCGACACGGGTGGCCCAGACACCGACATGCCAGACACCGGCACGCCAGATTCGGGCACCCCAGACACGGGTGGCCCAGACACCGACACGCCAGACACCGGCACGCCCGACACGGGCACGCCCGACACGGGCGTCCCAGACACCGGCACGCCCGACACGGGCACGCCCGACACGGGCGTCCCAGACACGGGCGTCCCAGACGCCGGCACGCCCGACACGGGCACCCCAGACGCGGGCACCCCAGACGCGGGCGCTCCCGATACGAGCGCTCCGGACACGGGCCCCACGGACGCGGGCCCACCGACCTGCAAGGCCACCTGGCAAGGCGGTCGCCTCGTCCACGGCGACGCGCCGCCGCTGGTCCAGGTCGATCCGGTGTGCGGCCTGCTCTCCTACGGCCGCTACAAGGCCCGCGGCGACGCACAGGCCACCCACCTGCTGCCCGACTATTCGCACGCCGGCTACATGGGCGGCGGCGTGGCCATCCCCACCGTGCCCGTGGCCAAGACCCTGACGCCCATCGCGGGGGACGACCGCGCACAGATCCAGGCCGCCATCAACGCGGTCAGCGCGCTGAAACCCGATAAAAACGGCGTCCGTGGCGCCGTGCTGCTCGGCAAGGGCACCTACCAGGTCGACGGCACGCTCACCATCGCCGCGAGCGGGGTGGTCCTCCGCGGCGCAGGGCAGGGCGCTGGTGGCACCGTGCTCGTCGCCACCAAGAAGGCGCAGCACGACCTGATTCGACTCCAAGGCGGCGGCTCCGGGTGGAAGAAGCTCGCCGGCACCACCACCCAGGTGACGTCCATGGCCGTGCCCGTGGGCGCGCTCAGCTTCCAGGTGACCAGCGCGAAGGGCCTGAAGGTCGGCATGACCATCGCTGTGCGCCACACCCGCAACGCGGCGTGGATCGACCTGCTCGGCATGGGCAAATACGGCTGGAAGCCGTCGGGCTACAGCATCTCCCACGAGCGGCGCGTCGTCGCGCTCTCCGGCAACACCGTCACCGTCGACATCCCGCTGGTCGACGCCATCGTCGCCAAACACGGCGGCGCCGAGGTGTTCGGGGTCGACTTCAGCTCCCGCATCGCGCAGTGCGGCGTCGAGGACCTGCGGCTGACCTCGGTCTACGCCAGCGCCACCGACGAGAAGCACGGCTGGAACGCCGTTCGCCTGTCCCGCGTGGTCCACAGCTGGGTCCGCCGCGTGACGGCGGTCCACTTTGGCAACGCGGCGGTGTCGATCCACGGCGAGTCGTCGTTCAACACCATCGAAGAGGTGGCGCAGCTCGACCCGAAGTCCCAGGTCACCGGGGGACGACGCTACTCGTTCAACGTCACCGACGGCATCGGCAACCTCTTCCAGCGCTGCTACGCCCGCGACGGCCGCCACAACTTCGTCACCGGCAGCGGTGTCACCGGCCCCAACGTCTGGCTCGACTCGCTGAGCATGAAGAACAACAGCGACGAGGGCCCGCATCACCGCTGGGCCACGGGCCTGCTCTTCGACTCGTGCATGTCGGCCTACTTCCACGTGCAGAACCGCAAGACCTCGGGCACGGGCCACGGCTGGGCGGGGGCGCAGACCTTGTTCTGGAACGTGCTCGCCACGGAGGGCGTGCGCTGCGACGCGCCCAAAGGGGCCATGAACTGGTCCGTGGGCGCGGTGGGCGCGAAGCTCCAGGGCACCTGGGCGCCCGAGGAGCCCTTCGGCCACTTCGAGAGCCACGGCAAGCCCGTCGCCGTCCGCAGCCTCTACCTGGCGCAGCTCAAAGACCGCCTGGGCCAGGCGGCGGTGGCGGCTGTGACCCTCCCCCAGCAGTCCGGGCGCGTGTGGAACCTGCTGAACAGCTGGGCGGGCAAGGCCGCGTTGGCGTCCACCATCCCCACCAAGCCCAAGACATGCGCAGGCATCGTCGCGGGCAGCGTCTGCTGCGCGAAGTCGTGCGGCGTGTGCGGCGGGACGGGCTGCGGCGCGCTGCCCGGTGGGTCGACGAAGTGCTGCAGCGGCGCCATCAAGAAGGCGAACAAGTCCTGCGCCAAGTCGGCGCCGCCGTGCGTCATCCCCTGACGGTCACGTGCTGGTGTGCAGTAGGACCGCGTCTGGCTGCTTGAGGGGCCTCGCTGCCGGGCAGGGCGGGCTCATGCCGGGCTAGAGTCCGGCGTCGAGTACGTGTTGCGGCGTTGGCTCGCCGGCCATATGCAGGATGGCGATGGCGCTCTGCCGCTGGTCGTCCGGCAGGGGCTCCATTCCGCTGTCGACCGCGTCTGTGATGAACCTGGCCATCGGCAACAACTTCGGGTCGAGCCCTGCAATCACGGCGTCGATGTCGACGAAGCTGGAGTTTTTGTGTCGAGCCAGAAAGAGCAGTTCGCGAAAGTGTTCCTGGTTCATCCAGGCCTCCAGTACGGGCGGCGTTACGCTAGCGCCTACGTCAAGGTACCGACTTCTTGGGGCGCTGCAAGTCGAGACAATGGTGACCCGCGTAGATCGGAAAATGGGCGACGCTTCCGTCGCCCCGACCGTCCAGGGTGAACTCCTCGATCGAGCTCCGCGAGAGCGTGAGCACCATCGCCTCCTCATCGGGCCCCAACTCCAACTCGACTGTGCCACGCTTCACATCGCGCCACAGGGCGACGACGCGAGACCTGTCGGGCGCCCTAAAGCCGTGAGCCGGAGACGACAGGATCGACATTCCAAGGCTCGTGAGTGTGAGCACGGAACTGCCCGGATCCTCGGCCAGGACAGATGCGTAGCGGGAGGACCAGCGTCCTGAGAGCTGCGGTCCGTCCATCAGGAGGGCGATAACGAGGTTGGGGCCAACCGATCGTACGACCTCAGACAGTGGGTCCTGGCGTGCGAGGTCCTCGCAGACGAGGGCGCAGATCGTCAGCCAACGGGCCATCGTCGTGAAGTGTATCTGCCGGGTTCCGATTTGCGACCGCTCCCACCAGTCGATCAGCGGCGAGAGGATTCCGCTCAGGCCGTACTGGCGGATCTGGGGGGCGTCGAGACACCACCTGTGGTGCTTGGCCTGCTGGAGCCCGCCCTGGGCCAGGGCGACGCTCTCGTTGCCTGACGCAGCTGCGATTCGGAGCTTCACCTCTGGCTCCGCACCGCGTACGGAGTAACTCCGATTCTGGATCACGGCGACGTTCTTTGGATCTCTGGGTTCGTCAGGAAGGAGCGCGCCAGTGATGAGGAGGGCACCTCGCTCAAACGCGAGGCGCTCGAGCTGCGCCAGCTCCTGCGGCCCGACCGCGAGCTCGGGGAGCACGACCATGTCAACGCAGTCTACATGCTCCAGAGCGCGCTCAAACGCTCGCTGAACCGCGTCGATGAGATTGTCGCACGTGTCGTCGTGCCCGGTCGGATCGTAGCTGAAGTACCGAAACGGGGCGGCGATGGGAGCGATGCCTGGAGTCGGGTGTGAAGCAGGACGGAACTGTCTGCGCCCCATCGCAAAAGGCCACGGCACGAGGAGCAGGTTGACGTGGTCGGTGTCCGAGAGCGGACTGTCGATGGGGGGCTCCCACGAGATCTGCACCTCGCCGGCAGCACACACCGCCAGATGATGGCTGAGGGAGCGGACCGTCAACCCGCGCTGTGGCGTGTGTTGTTTTGGCAGCACACAGACGACGTCCGAGTCCGCGTTGACGCAGAGCGATTGCCAGCGATTGGAGCGCAGCGCCAAGTCAGCAAGCACGCTGGCCGGGTCGCTGTCGCTCCGGTGCATCCTCAAGCCGAAACCACTGGACGCTTCGTCGGCATAGGCGGCCAGCTGCACAAGCGCGATCACCAGCTCGTCCGTCTCGCCAACCTGGTCAAGCCGAACGTCCTTCGCTGCGCGAATCTTGCGCCATGCGTCCTTGACGTGGGGTGGAAGCCGCATGCCCTTGAGTGAGCGCGTCAGGTCCGTCCTGGCCCCGGAGAGCTTGCCGGCCCGTCGCATCGCCTGCGCAACAGACTCGCGCCATTGAATCCCGACGCTCGCAGCGACGTCGGGCCATGCTCTCCCTTCCCTTGGGCTCAGGCACACGTTGCCTGAGTTGTCGCCGTCGACGAGCCTCATATAGGCGCCACTGCGGTCCAGGAGCCGAAAGGCGAGCGCGAACGCGTCAGGTGGCCACACAATGGCTCGGAACAACGTCCACCTTGAGCCGAGAATCCGTGTGGCGATGGTGTCCAGCTTCATCGTCCAGCTCCGCTCCGACAGCACCGACGCCCCAGCGTGAGCAGGACGACGGATGCATTTTCGGACGGACAGACAGAGTCTCCACGCTCGTCACGCTCGTGACAAGCGCGACTTGAACAGCGAGCGCCAGCGCGTCGGTCCGCGCCGCCGACGACGCAGCCTGTCGTCGCCAACGTCACCTGACTTGGGGCGCTCGGGTGCTGCGCGGCGTACCGCCCATACGCCGCGCAGCACCCGAGCACGCCGCGTCGTTTACGCTACCCTGCCGCCGGCCCTCCCACCGCTCCCGAGGTCACAGCCATGACGTCCTTCCACGAACGTGTCGCCAGCCTGGCGGTCGCCGACGAGCTCCTGAGCGCGCCGGAGCGCTTCCTCGACCTGGGTCACGCGCGCTTGCCCTACTGGCGCATCGGCGCTGGACCTGACCTGGTCTTTGTCCACGGCTGGCCGGTCGACGCGCGCACGTGGCGGCGCATCGTGCCCATCGTCGCGGCCCACTACACCTGCCACGTCATCGATCTACCCGGCGCAGGCCGGAGCACGTGGACCGCCGAGACCCCGCGCGGCTGCGAGGGCCTCACGACCTCCCTGGCGCAGGCGGTCGCGCAGCTGCCCTTGGCCGAGCGCTTCGGCCTCGTCGCCTTCGACAGCGGCGGCGGCTTCGCCCGTCGGGTCGCCGCCGACATGCCGGAGCGCATCGCGGGCCTGGTGCTGGGCAACACGGAGACCCCCAGAGACCACTCGCGCCTCTTCCTCGCTGCCCTGCGGCAGGGCGGCAAGCTGGGGCGCAAGCTGGCGATGCGGCTCGGCCTCAAGCTGGAGTCCGTCCGGCTCAAGTCCATGGAGACCAGCGTGGTCGACCCGGCGCTCCGCAAGGAGCTGGCCGACCTCTTCGTCGTGCAGCTGGGCCGTGACCGCCGGCGCTTCGAGGGCATGTTCGTGCTCGCCGAGGGGCTTCGCGCGTCGGATTTCGACGGCTGCTTCGAGGCGCATCA
>JAUIAC010000310.1 GCA_030425545.1 bacterium
CGCGCCAGGGTCAGCCGCGGCAGCACGTCGGAGCAGAACCAGCGCGCAGACGCCACCTTGCCGGCGTAGTAGGCCGTGTCGCGGCGCCCGGCCGACGCCAGCGCGCTGTGGGCCAGGGCGGCGTGGCGCACCAGCAGCCAGCCGATGACCAGCTCCGACAGCGCCTCGAGCACGCGGTTGCCCTGGAAGCCGACGTGGTACGCGTCTTCCTGCATCTTGCCGAGCAGCGCCATGAAGAGCCCCTGCACGTCGCCGAGCGCACGGGCGAGGCGCGCGCGCTCCGGCGCCAGGGCCTCGCCGCCCTCCTCGGAGTCGAGGGTCTTCTGGATCTCGCCCAGGAGCCCCTGCAGCGTGGCGCCGCCGTCCCGCGCGATCTTGCGGAAGATGAGGTCCAGCGCCTGGATGTGGGTCGTGCCCTCGTAGAGCGAGTCGATCTTCTGGTCGCGCACGTACTGCTCAGCCGGGTAGTCCTGCACGTAGCCGGCGCCGCCGTAGGTCTGCAGGCTCACCGAGAGCAGCTCGTAGGCCTTCTCGCTGCAGTAGCCCTTCACCAGCGGCAGCAGCAGGTCGTTGAGCCGGTCCATGGCCTTGGCGTCGGCCGCGCCGTGGCCGCCCTGCACGCTAACAGCGTCCTGAATCGACGCGGTGTAGAGGATCAGCGCGCGCATGCCCTCGGCGTGGGCCTTCTGCGCCATGAGCATGCGGCGCACGTCGGGGTGACGGATGATCTCCACGCGCGGCGCGGTCTTGTCCGCGGCCTGCTTGAGGTCCGCGCTCTGAACCCGCTCCTTGGCGTACTGCAAGGCGTTGAGGTAGGCGGTGCTCAGCGTGGACATCGACTTGCAGCCCACGGCCATGCGGGCGTGCTCGATGACCTGGAACATCTGCCGCATGCCGGTGTGTACGTCGCCGACGAGGAAGCCCCGGCACGCGCCCCGGTGGTCGCCCATGACCATCTCGCACGTGGCCGACCCGTGGATGCCCATCTTGTGCTCGATGGACGAGACGTAGATGCCGTTGCGATCCGTGAGGGTGCCGTCCTCCTCCACCCAGAGCTTGGGCACAATGAACATGCTGAGGCCACGGGTCCCTGGCTCTCCGCCCTCTCGGCGCGCGAGCACGAGGTGGATGATGTTCTCGGTCGCGTCGTAGTCGCCGTTGGTGATGAAGCGCTTGGTGCCCTCGAGCTCCCAGATGTCCCCCTCGACATGCTTGGCGCGCGACGTGCCCGCGCCGACGTCGCTGCCCGCGTCAGGCTCGGTCAGCATCATGGTGCCGCCCCACTTGCGGTGGATCATCGCCTCGCAAAAGCGCCGCTTCTGCTCCGGCGTGCCGAGCTTGTCGATGACCCGGGCGTTGATCTGACCCAGCAGGTAGAAGGTCGCCGCCGGGTGCGCCCCCACCAGCAGCTCGAACCCCGCCCAGGCCACGGAGGGTGGCGCGCCAAAGCCGCCCAGGTGAGCCGGCGCGTCGAGCAGGTGCCAGTCGTTGTCGAAGTAGGCCGACAGGCTCTGCTTGATGCCGTCGGGCACGGTGACGTTGCCCTCGCCGTCGAACTTCAGCCCGTCGCGGTCGGCGCTCGCGAAGCCGGCGCAGTAGTCCTTGGCGCAGATCTCGGCCAGCCCCTCGAGCGAGGCGCGGGCGGTGTCCTCGTCCATGCCCGCGTGGGGTCCCTTGCCGAGGACCGTGTCCTGGACCTTGAGGAACTCGAAGAGGTTGAACTCTGTGTCGCGGAGGTTGGCCTTGAAGTGGTGGGTCATGCTCATCGGTCGTCTCCAGGGCGGCTCTCTCACCCGCCGCAGACGCGGACGAGGAGGCATCGCAGGTCGCGGCGTTCGGGGCCGCGAGCGGTTGTGGCGGCTTCCTATCACAATCCATGGCGCAGCGCGTCAAGTGGGCCCGAAGTCGGCGCGCGTCGCGAACCTGCGCGCCAAGGTCCAGGCGTAGACGTGGCCGTCCGAGCGCCGGCGCGGTATCACCGTGTCCCTGCCCCACCGACCGCGAGGCGCTGCATGACCAAGAAGACCTTTCGCATCCTCGACGAGCGCACGGTGACGCGCGCGCCGCCCACGAGCCCGCCCGTGCCGGGCCGCTCGGACGCGCTCGTCAGCGACGACGCCGAAGAGAACCCCTACTGGGCGTGGGAAGAGCTGCCGCCGCACCCCGACCCGTCGAAGGGCTGCATCCGTCGGGGCCTGTGCTGCCGATCGCACCCGGGTCGCTTTGGCCCGGGAGAGGCCGAGAAGGCGGCCGAGCTCCTGAACATGGCGCCCGACGCCTTCGTGCGGCGCTACCTCATCATCGACGAGGTGGAGTCCGAGGGTGAGACGGTGCAGGTCTTCGCCCCGGTGAAGCTCGACCGCTGGGGCCGCCCTGCGCTGCCCACGGGTGGGCCGGTCGACAAGCTCTACCGCGCGCTGCGCGGCCAGTGCGTCTTCTTCAAAGACAACGGCTGCCAGATCTACGGCGCCCGCCCGTGGGAGTGCGACGCCTACGTCTGCACCAACGCCCCGGAAGACAACCCCTCGCACGCCGACGTGGCGCAGCGGTGGATCGCCGCCCGGGGCGACTCGGCAGAGGGCGCGTAGGCGCGTCGACCGCTGGGCGCGCCTACGCCGCCGGCTTCAGCACGTGGTGGGTCTGGTGCACGTTGGGCACCGGCCAGCCCGCCTCGCCGCCGACGCGCGCGATGACCTGGTTGGCCGCGAAGTACACGTCCCAGTACACGTCGGTGTGGCAGAAGGGGCGCACCGCCAGCACCGGCCCGGCGAGCGTGAAGCGCAGCACCTCGACCGAAGGCTCGACGCCCTCCGCCGTGTCGGGGATCTCCTTGAGCGCCGCGGTCATGCGGCGAATGGCGTCGTCGATCGACGCGCCGTGCGGCAGCTGGCACTCGAGCTCCACGCGGCGAAAGGGGTTGGCTGAGTAATTCAAGATGTCGCCGCTGAACACCTTGTTGTTGCCCAGAAAGGTGCGCACGTTGTCGGGGGTGTCGAGCGCGGTGACGAAGAGGCCGATCTCACGCACCGTGCCCGTGATGCCGCCGATGGTGACGAAGTCCCCCACCGCGAAGGGCCGCAGCATGACCATGAACACGCCGGCGGCGAGGTTGGACAGCAGCCCCGACCAGGCCATGCCAATGGCGACGCCAGCCGCAGCGAGCAGCCCCGCGAAGGTCGTGGTCTCGACGCCGAACACGCCGAGCACCGCGATGACGAGCACGACGTTGAGCAAGATGGTGACCGCCGACGACGCGTAGCGCGTCAGCGTGGGGTCGACCTTCTGACGCTCCAAGCTGCGGGTGAGCATCTTGATGGTGAAGCCGACCAGCCACTTGCCCACCAGCCAGAGCAGCAGCGCCCCGACGATCTTGCCGCCGATGTCGACGGCGTGGTTGAGGACGGTCTGTAGGGTTTCTTCCATGTTCATGGCGCGGACTCCGAGAGGGCCGACAGGCGGCGTTGGCAAGGGGGGGTGCGGTGCGCGCGCCGAGCACAGCGTGGCCTCCCCACGAGCGGGCGACGCGCGTGGGGGGAGACATTTGCAACGGCCGTGCCAGGGTTGAGCGAGCGCAATCAGATCGCGCCGACCACCCAACAATCGCCCGCTTTCATGGTGTTTTTGCGTGCACACCGGCTACACGAGGCGTCGCCGAGCCGCGACAACGCTGCCGTGTGACACGTGGGCGCGGCGGGCGAAGGTCCCATGGGGCTGCGGCGCCGACGTCCCTGTCGGGCGGCCACTGTCGGGCGGTCACTGTCGGGCGGTCACTGTCGGGCGGTCACTGTCGGGCGGTCACTGTCGGGCGGTCACTGTCGGGCGGCCACTGTCGGCCGGTCTCAGCCCCTCGGCACCTGGGCTTCGGGGGAGCCCGCCGCAGCTACTGCCAGCGGGGCAGACCGGGCGTCGGCGACCAGGCCTCCGCCGGCTTCGGGAGACCGCCGCCGAGGTCGTCGGTCTTGCCGTTCTCGAAGAGGTCGTTGACGCCGAGGAACTGCTTCACGATGTAGGGCGGCAGGGTGAAGGTCACGGGCAGCAAGAGCCCCACGCAGGCCTTGTCGAGCGGCTTCTTCGGGTCCTTGAAGAACTGCACCGAGAGCTCGAGCCCACACATGCCCCCGGCGAAGGTCGGCGCCTGATTGACGGTGCCGTGGGCCGCCCCCGCGAGCAGCACGAGCTGCTTGTTGGGCGCCTTGAGCCCCTCGTGCATCGCCTTGGCGTAGTAGTCCGGCGTCTGGGGGTCCAGCGTGCCGTTGAGCAGGAGCACCGGCACGTCGGTCGTGGCGAACTTGCCGACAAAGGCGTCGCGCGGGTACTTGGGCCACTTGTCGAAGAGCGAGAGCGACCCGTAGGTGGCGCCCGGCGCGATGTAGGTGCTGAGGAAGTCGGCCTGGACCTTGGCGTAGCTCGGCGCGGGGTCGCTCCACATCTCGCTCATGAGGATGTGCGCGTTGAGCAGCTGGCTGAAGGTCAGCGTCGGTGCCCAGCTCGGCGCGTTGGGCTCGGGCAGCAGCCCGCCGCCGAGGTACTGCATGAGGTAGATGACCTTCTGCAGCACCTGCACGTCGGCCGGGTCGCAGCGGTTCAGCCGGTAGATGATGGCGGGAATCACGGTGCGCATCTGGAACTGCTTCAGCAGCGCCGCGAGCAACATGCGGATCTGCAGCGGCGGCACCTGCTTGACGAACTCGGGGCAGTGCTTCTCCTTCTGCACCTTGTCGTAGACCTTGCCGAGCGTGGCCCAGGGGTCGTCGCCGAGCTTGCCCTTGCAGATGGTGTCCTCGCCGCACAGGTCCAGAAAGGCCTTGCCGACGTTGTTGAAGGCGATGTCGTACTGGTCGCCGACGCACTCCCCGGGCGGGCACACCGAGTCGAGCACCACGCCGGTCGGCTCCTTGGGGAAGATCTGCAGGTAGCGGTGCGCCCAGTAGGTGCCGTACGACACGCCGTAGACGTGGATCTCGTCGCCGGGCTCACGGACCGCGTTCATCCAGGCGTGCAGGTCTCGGGCCGCGTACGACGTCGTGAAGTGGTCCAGCTTGTCGCCCCACGCCTTCTTCGCCGTGGAGAGGCAGCCGTGCCACTCGAAGCTGGCGATGCTCGCGCCGCCGATGCTGTTGGCCGCCTCTTCCTTCTCGCAGCCGAGGCGCGCGCTCAGCCCGGTGCCGCGGTGGTCCGGCAGGTAGATGTCCAGGTCCGGCACGCGCTTGGCGAAGTCCGCTGCGATGCTCGCCAGACCGCTGCCGTCGCCGCCAGGGCCACCCTGCAGCATCCACAGAGCGCCGCGCCGCGGCTGCGTCGCCTTCACGCGCGCCACATGAATCGGGATGGTGTCGCCCTCGGGGTTCGACCAGTCGACGGGGAGCTGCAGGGTCGCGCACTGCGGCTGGATGCCCTGGTAGGTCCCTGTGCACGCGCCCCAGGTGACCTCCGGCTTGGTCGGCCCTGCGTCCGCCGGGCCGGTGTCCGCCGTGGCCGCCGCGTCATCGCCCGCGCCGTCTTGGCTGCCCCCGTCGATCACGCCGCCGGCGTCCACCGCGGCAGGGTCCGCCGGGGCGTCGCCGCTGCACGCGGTCCCGGTCGCCAGGAGCAGAGTGAGCGCCGCGGCGAGGCTGAAGCGGCGCGACATCGTAGACGTGGGACTGCCCATGGAGACCTCTCAGAAGGGGCCGGGAGGATGCGGGCATCGCTGCCCGTGAACAAGCCGGGCGCGCTTGCATCCGTGCGAAGCGCGACCCAGGCTCGTCGGACAGCGCGGCGCCGCGCACCTTCGCCGGCGCCCCCTACGAGGGCGAACCCATGGCCGAGCGATGGTGGACCGGTGGCTGTCACTGCGGCGCCGTGCGCTTTCGTGTCCGCGCGCCCGCCGATCCAGCCGCCTTCGAGGCGGTCGTCTGCAACTGCAGCATGTGCACCAAGAAGGCGCTGATTCACCTCATCGTGTCGCCCGATCGCTTCTCCCTGCTCACGTCGCCCGCGGCGCTGCAGACCTACACCTTCGGCACCCACACGGCGCGGCACACCTTCTGCGGCACCTGTGGCATCCACCCCTTCTACACCCCGCGCAGCCACCCCAACTCGGTCGACGTCAACGTGCGCTGCCTCGACGACGTCGACCTCAGCCGGGTCCAAGCCCAGGCCTTCAACGGCCGCGCGTGGGAGTCCCACATCCACGAGCTCAAGCCCGAACCAGACGCGCCCACCGCTCGCCCCACGGAGGCCCCCGATGCCTGACCGCCGCGCTGACCACAGCCCTGACCGCGACGACGACCGCCGCTTCGAACGCGAGGCGCGCCAGAACCGGCGCCCCAGCCCGCGTCCGTGGCTGCGCCCGAGTCTGCGTCAACACCACGTCCTGGCGACGCTGACGGCGGCCGCCCTGCTCTGCCCGACCCTCGCCAGCGCCGACGAAGGCATGTGGATGCCGGCGCAGCTCGATCAGATCACCAAGCAGCTGCAGAAGGCAGGCCTCGAGCTCCCCGTCGCCAGCCTGCAGGACCTCGACAAGGGGCCCCTGGCTGCGGTCATCAACCTCAGCGGATGCACGGCGTCTTTCGTCTCGCCGGACGGGCTGATCGTGACCAATCACCACTGCGCAGTGGGCGCCATCCAGCGCAACTCGACGCCCAAGGCCAACCTCCTGGAGGCCGGTTTCACGGCGAAGTCCCGCGCAGACGAGCGGTGGGCGGGCCCCGGCGCGCACGTGTTGGTGACCGTGGAGCAGGTGGATGTCACCCCGCGTTTCCGCGACGCCCTGAGCAAAGCCAAGGGCGAGCTGGCCGCCTTTCGCGCGGTCGACGCGACCAAGAAGGCCCTCGTCAAGGCCTGCGAGACCGACGCGAAGTGGCGCTGCCGCGTGGCCACCTACGACGGCGGCGCGCGCTACGTGCGCATCAAACAGCTCGACGTGCGCGACGTCCGACTCGTGCACGCCCCGCCGCGCGCCATCGGCGTGT
>JAUIAC010000311.1 GCA_030425545.1 bacterium
TGACCGTGATGCCCTCGGGGTTGCCCGACAGCTTGAGGAAGCTCTTGGGCAGGTCGAGCTCGAGGCCCGCGCGCACGCCCCAGCCGGTGTTCAGCGGGTTCTTGATCGGCCAGTCGATGCGGAACCACAGGTCCTGGTTGTGGTCGTCGATGGCCACCTTGGCGCCGTCGCGGTAGGTCCCGTGCCAGGCGTCGCCCATGTCGAGGCGGCTGTTGCGGGCGGCGGCGTAGCTGTCGAGCTTGTCGAGCTTGCGGTCGAAGTCGAACTCCCAGCGCGCGATGAGCTGCTTGTCGATGTGGAAGCCCTTCTCGAGCTTGCTCCACTCGCGCTCGATGGTCTGGGCGTCGCGGGTGTTCGTCCACAGCCGCAGATCGTCGACCCACGTGAAGCCCGCGCCCATGAAGATGGCGCCGCCGTCGGTCGGCAGCGGGAAGCGCGCCAGGTCGTCCTTGGTGCCGGGCTTGCCGTCCTTGCCGTTGGCGGAGTCGATGAGCCGGACCCCCACGCCGTCGACGAGGACGCGCACGTCGTGCGTCTTCGGGTCGCGCACCACGGCGACGTGCTGCCGGGTCTTGGCCTTCAGCACGCCGTAGCGGGTCTTGACGGTGCGGGTGCGCTGGGCCGCCGGGATCTTGCTGTCGTTGGTGATGAGCGTGACCACCACCCGCGGGATCTTGGTCTTGCAGTCGAGCTTGTTGCCGTCGAGGTCGATGGCGCCCTCGGTGCACGCCGGCGCCGCCTCGGCGGTGTCGACGCGGATGCCCGTGCCGTTCTTGATGCGCTTGAAGAGCTCGGCCTTCTGCGAGCCGGCGCCTGGCGCCTCGTCGTAGAACCAGCCTTCGAAGGTGCCCCAGTCGGTCTTGCCGCTGCCGGTGACGCGGATCGACCCCGCGCCGGTCTTGGCGTAGCGGCGGTAGGGGTCCGCCATGAGCTTGACGCCGGGGATGATCTGCATCGGGCTCATCCAGCCCTTGAGCGTCGCCCCCCAGATGTCCATGTTGCCGCGCAGCTTGACCTTCTTCTCCTTGCCCTTGTCGGGCCCGAAGAGCGGCTTGAAGCGCGCGTCGAGGGCGAGCTTGAAGCCGAAGGGCCACTCCACGCCGAAGTGCTCGTCGTCGTGGGTGTGCATGTAGATCCACATGCGGTCGAGGGCCACGTTCACCGGGCCGAAGTCGACCTTGCCCAGGCCCTTCTCGACCGGGATGAAGTCCGCGAGCTTGGCGAAGGGGTTCTTGGTCTCGACGAACTTGCCGGTGGCCAGGTCCAGGGTCCGCAGCGTCTTGACGTCGGTGACCATGGTCTTGACGCCTGCGAGCATGAGCATGGGCAGCTCGACGAGGTCCTCGGCCACCAGGTTCTGCACGTCGATGCGGTAAAAGAGCACCGGCATCTTCAGGCACCACGAGGGCGCGTAGCAGAAGCCGGACTTGGACGGCACCGTGTCGAAGTACAGGCTCTTGCCGAAGGTGGCGACGTTCTTCGGCAGCTGCTTCATCAGCGTGCCGTCCTTGTTGACGCCCACAGGCGAGCCGTACTTGTCGGCCGCGATCTTGGGCCAGGCGGCGTCGATCTTCTCCTTCAGCATCAGCCCCTGGCCCGTGTAGCCAAACGCGGTCGGCAGCGGCACGCCCGGCCGCCACTTGGCGCTCAGGCCGGCGTTGAGCACCGCCAGGTTCGGGAACATGAAGGGGTTCTTCCACAGGCCGCTGAGCGCGATGGTGCCGCCCATGGCGAGGGTCTTGTCCATCTCGAACTGCGCGAGGCCGGTGAGCTTGCTGATCTTGCCGGCGCGGTCTTTGACCTGCACGTCGGCGTGGCCACCGGCGAAGAAGCGCACGGTGCCGGGGAAGTCGATGCGCACGAACACGTCGGACAGGGCCAGGCTGTGCAGCGAGGGGATGCCGTAGCTCGGCTTCACCAGCTCCCAGTTGAGGTCGAGCTTCCCGATGAGGCGGAATTTGCTGATGCTCGCCCACACCAGGTCCACGGTGGCCGTGGGGTTGTCGAAGAGGTGGCCGAAGTGGGGCATGAGCGCGGTGCTGCGCACGAGCCCGCCGGCGTCGACGTCCCAGCTGACCTCGCGGCCGTTGCTCATGTCGTTGTCGAGGTCGAGCTTGAGGCCCTTGACCCCGTTGGAGCTGACCACGAACACGGTCGGCCGGGTCTCGAACTTGCCGGCCTTGGTCTTGGCCTCGCCGAGGGTGATCTCCTTGCTGGCGACGGTCATCTTGGCCTTGGCCACCGGCACCGCGAAGGTCACCTGCGGCGTGGTCGACAGCGCGCCCGTGTTGGGGTCGCGCACGAAGGCGACGTAGGTCTGGGCCTCGGCGGACTGCTTGTTGCCCTGGGGCAGCTTCAGGCTCGCCGTGGAGCGCAGGTAGACCTCGAAGGGGACCGTCTTGGCGGTGCTGTAGGGGGCCGAGAGCTCGATGAGCCCGCCGGTGCCCTTGGTGCTGAAGACGCCGCCGCCGACGACCTTCTTGAAGGGCTCGACCTCCGGCCACTCGCACTGCGTCTTGCTGCTGTTGCAGCCCTTGGGCAGCAGGGCGCCGGTGAGGTTCAGCCGGTCCTTGGCCACGGTGCCGCGGAGGACGGCCTTGACCGGCCAGGCGGCCATGTCCTTGGCGGTGAGGTTCAGGTCGGCGCGGCCCCACATCTCCACCGACGCGACACCGGCGCCGTTGATGTGGAGCGAGGCCTCGGGGGACTTGAGCCCGAGCAGGGTCGTGGTGCCCTGGGTCACCAGCTTGGCGGTCTGGTCCTTGAGCGTGGACGTGATCCCGGAGCGCATGCGCAGCTGGGCGGCGCCGGCGTTGACCCACACCGCGCCGTCGGGCTTGTCGAAGGTGCCGGTGCGGAGGTCGTAGGGCGCGCCGACGGGCATGGAGACGAAGGGCGTCCACGAGCCGTGGCAGACCTTGGCGCCGGCGCTGAGGTCGCAGGTCTTGGCCCAGGCGCAGGTGGTGCTGCCCTTGGCCTGGCAGAGGGGCGCGCGGGCGACCGGCATGCGGCGGTGCGTGGCCGACTTCCAGGCGCCGACCTTGCACGTGGCTTGGGTCAGCGCGTGGGTGTCGACGCAGGTGGCGCCGTTCCACAGGTAGCGCGCGCCGAAGCGGTCGCCCGGGTCTGCGGCCAGCTTCTTCCACGCCTTGTCGAGCGCGACGCAGCCTGCGGCCGAGGCGCTCTTGGGCTGGGTGCACACCCCGCCGGCGGGGGTGGCGTCGAGCTTGGCGCGGAGCACGACGTGGGTTTTGGCCTGGGCGGCGCCGACGCGGAAGTCCACAGCGGCGGTTGGCGCGGGGAAGTTTCCGGCGCTGAGGCAGGTCGAGACGGCGCCGCCCAGACGTGTGACGCCCTTGAGGGGCAGGTGTTTGGCGAGGTCCGCGCTCGGCAGCGGCGCCGAGAGGCACAGGGCCTTGCCGTCGGCGCTCGCGGCGCCGGTCAGGGTGACCTTGCCGAAGGTCGGCAGGGTCGCGGTGGTGGAGAAGGTCGGCGGCCCGGCGAAGGCCGGCTGCGCGCCGAGCTGGAGGCACTGGGTGCCCACCAGCGTGGCCGCGGCGTCGCCGGTGACCTTGGCCTTCAGCGTGGCGGCGAAGCAGAGCTGGCCGGGCTTGGCGCCCGACACCGCGGAGGCGACCACGGGGCCGAAGGGCGCCAGGGTCAAGGTCGCGGCGACGGTGGTGGTGGCGCTCTTGAGGTCGGCCGTGGCGCAGGACTTCACCGCCAGCTTGAGCTGCGAGCCGCCCGCGCTGAGGGTCACGGGGCCCTCGAGGCAGAGCGGCCCGGAGGCGGCGGGCTTACCGTCGCTGTCGACCTTGCCCAGGCCGTCGACGCCCAGCGACGCGTGCAGGCTCAGCGGCGCGAAGGCGCCCTGGGTCAGGCAGGTCTTCACGGTGACCGGTGTGGCCGGGGCGCCCGCTGTGGGGAAGCCCTTGGCGGCGGTGCCGGAGAGGCAGAGCCCGCCCGCCTTGGTCGCCGTGCCGCTGAGCTTGGCGTTGCCCACGGGGCTGGCGTTGACCTCGGTGCTGAAGCTCGGCGCGCCGGAGCCCGCGCCCCAGCACACCGTGATCACCACGGGCTTGGTCCCGCCCGGCACGGCGTGCTTCGACGGCCCGCTGACGCACAGGGTCTTGTCACCCTCCTTGTAGGGGCCGGTCAGCTTGTCGGCGTTCAGCGGCGGCACGGACGCCTTCGTCGCGGTCACCACCAGCTGCCAGGGGGCGCCGTCCTCGCGCGTGGCGGCCACGGTCCAGTCCATCGACGGGATCTTGGCGTCCTGCGCCCCAGGCCGCGCCAGCCCGAGGGTCCAGCGGGAGGCGCCCTTGGTGCGGATGCGCTTGCCCGCGCCGCTCAGCGGCAGCAGCGGCTGGACCGCGCCGGCGCTCTGGATCTTGGTCGCGTCGTCCGGCGCGAAGTCGAGGCTGGAGTCCTTGCCCGGGGTCAGATCTCCGCTGAGCTCGCCGGCCACCTGCTGGCTCAGGTAGTCGAGGCTCGCCTGGGCGCTCACCGTGACCGTGGCGTCGCCCGCCGCCCACTTGAGCTTCGCGTCGGTCGCGGCCACGCCCAGCAGGGTGAGGGACTTGGCCTGGAGCGCCAGCCCGGCGGCCTTGCCGACCGAGAAGCTGCCGGTCACCGGCGTGGGCTTGGCGCCGTCGAGGGTGAGCGTGGCGGTGAGCGTGCGCGAGATGGCGCCCTTGGCGTCTTTGCACACGGTGACGACCACGTCCGTGAGGCTGAAGGGCGCCGCCTTGAGCGCGGCGGCGTCCGCGGGCGCCTTGCCGCTGAAGCACCAGGTGACCGGGTCGTCCTTGCCGGTCTTCTCCAGGGAGCCCGAGAGCTTGAGGTCGCCGAAGGGGCCGGTGTCGAAGGTCGCCGAGCCCTCCGTCTTCCAGCTGTCGCCCTGCATGGGCTTGCTGGTGGACAGGCCCGAGGTGCCGGGGGGCAGCAGGTCGCCGCACACGTCCTCGTCGGTCTGGCTGTTGCAGTCCTGGTCGATGCCGTCGCACAGCTCCTTGGCGCCCGGTTTGACGGCCTTGTCGTCGTCGTCGCAGTCGCCGCCCTTGCCGGTCAGGGTCTTGCCCGGGAACTGGCCCTTGGGCGCGGCGCAGGCCGTGGCGACCTTCTTGCCGCCGAAGCCGTCGCCGTCCTCGTCGGTGAACCAGTCCACCTTGGGCACCGCCTTGCCGGCCTTGCACACCGTGCCGCTGCACACGTCGCCGGCGCTGCAGGGGTCGCCGTCGTCGCAGGCGCCCGCCGCGGGGGCGTGGGCGCAGGCCGTGGTCTGGCCCGCGACGCAGGTGTCGGTGGTGCAGCTGTTGCCGTCGTCGCAGAGCGCGTTGGCGCCCTCGTCGGTCTGGCCGTCGCAGTCGTTGTCGACCCCGTCGCAGAGCTCGTCCCCGCTCGGCGTGCAGCCGGGGACGGTGGTGTCGTTGCCGCCCCCGTCGCTGGAGCCGCCGTCGTTGCTGCCCCCGTCGCTGGAGCCCCCATCGTTGCCGCCCCCGTCGCTGGAGCCGCCGCCCGACGTGTCGGCCGCGGCCCCGGCGTCGCTGACCACGCCGTCGTCGCCGCCCTTGGTGTCCGGGCTCGCTCCGCTGTCCGGCGCGGACACGTCCGCGGTGCCCGCGTCGGTCGCGCCGCTGTCCGTCCCAGTGGCGTCGTGGACCGTCGAGTCCGCGAGCGTGACGTCCGTCACCGACGCGTCCGTGGCGCCGCTCGTGTCGGTCTGCTGGGCGTCAGCTTGCTTGGCGTCCGCGCCTTCCGTGTCGCTGAGCGCGGCCCCGTCCACCAGCTCGCCGTCGCTCCCGACGGTCGCGGTGTCGTCCGCCCCCTGCGCGCCGGGGTCCGCGTCGTCGGAGCAGCCCCACGCCACGGAGAGACACACGCACAACGCTGCGGCCCATCGCGCCCCGCGAAGGGTCGAATTTGACGGGCCAAGGCAGCTTCCGCTGAGCAGGACGGGGAGATTCATGAGAGACTCCGGGGGCTTCGCTGGACCGTGACGGGCGCCGGGGCGCCGGTTACGCTCGCGTCGATCCACGCCAAGAGCGCGCGTGGATCACATGGGGATCACAGTTAGAATACGGAGTACCCGAACACCATGCGAGGACCCGACGCGCCGAAGGGGGGACCGAACGCGACGCTTGCGTCGTCCGCGGTGCCCTCGGTGAACGGCCGACGCAAGTCCTCGGGCTCACCAGGGCCCATGGTCCGCGCGGTGGCGCTCTACGCCCTGCAGCGAGGGCTGAGCCCCGACGCGATCTCCGAGGCGACCGGCCTGGCCGAGAAGGTCTGGCGCGGTCGCTTCGGCCGCCGACCGGACGAGGCGATGCCAGCGCTCTTCAACCTGCTCTTCGCCCACGAGCCCGACGTGGCCCACACGCTGCTGCTGGGGGCCGAGGTGCCGCTGGCGGCCCTGGGGCCGCTCCCGGTCGCGACGCTGATGGCGCCGACCCTGCGGGCGGCCATGCACATGTTCCAGCGCTTCCGCCCCCTGGTGAGCGACCAGCTGTACACCGGGCTCGTGGACCAGGGGGAGACGACGCTGATGCAGCTGGGCCACCCGGCCGACGTGCTGGACCAGGGGGCGGCTTCGGAGATGGCCTTGATCGTCGTCATCCGCGTGCTGCGCTCGGTCATGGGGCTCGACGACGCGGTGCTCGAGCTCCACTTCGGTCACGAGCCGCGCGGCGCCGACCCCGACCGTGTCTTGCGCCGGTTCGAGCGGGCGGTGGGCGTGCCGGTCCGCTTCGGTCAGGACTCCAACGGCCTGCTGCTGCGCACGGAGTCGATGGACCGACCCATGAACCTGTCCGGGGGGCGCATGCTGGCCGCGGCGGAGCAGCGCTTGGTGGCGGCGGTGCAGGACATCGACCCCACGTGGCGCGAGTCCACGCTGCGCGACACCGCGACGCTGAACGTGGCGCGGGGGCTGAC
>JAUIAC010000312.1 GCA_030425545.1 bacterium
AGACCCGGACTACTTCGTCGCCATCGACGCGCGGAACGTGCGCGACAGCGAGGCCATGGCCCCCAACCTGGCGCCGCAGGTCGCGCTGAACGCGGGCTAGTAGTCGGGATCGGAAGTGTCTCCCTGGTTGTCGTCCCAGGGAGCGACCATCCAGCCGAACTGGGTCACAAGCAGCCCGACCAGGTTGTCGAGGGTGTCGCGAAACGGTGTGGGTTCCCAGCGCCCACCTCGCGTCGGCATCTGGAGCAGCCACAGGTGGACTGTGTCGCGCTTCATGCGCGCGTGGCGCACGACAGCGTCGGTCGGCCCTGACTCGAGGGTCAGGATCTTGCCGTACTTCCGGACTCGGAGGTGGGTCAACCCGTAGTGTTCATGCAGCCTTTGCTCGAGGCCGCTTGCTTGCCAGGAATCGATGGGGGGTGCGGGCATTGGCTCCAAGTCCGGAACGTGGTTTGAGGTCTCTTGTACCTCGAAACGTCCATCGGAAGGGAGCCGCCTCGTGAGCGTTCCAGTGCGTGATGAAGCCAGTGGTGCGTACGTTGACCGCAGCCACGGTCGCAAAACTGCCATGGCGCAGAACGCGACGCTCCAAGATGGAGAACCAGATCTCGACCTGGTTGGTCCATGACGCGTGCTTGGGCGTGTGGACGAAGGTGAACCGGCCACCGTGGCGCTCGTTGAAGCGTGTCCAACGCTGGCCCTTGCCGTCGTGATGGACGTTGAGGTTGTCCCAGATGATGACGACCTGACCCTCGATGCTCCTGGCGACGCTCTCCATGAAGTCGACCAGGTCGTCGCCGGTGCGTCGCTCCCGGCACTGGGCGAACACCTTGCCCGTCTGGATGTCGAACGCGGCCAGCAGCACGCTGGAGCCGTGGCGGCTGTACTCAAACTCCTTGCGACAACTACGTCCTGGCTTGGCCGGTTGCAGACCTGGGGTTCGCAAGTGGGCAAACAGCCGCTTCTCGTCGACACACAGCACGGTCACGCCCTGTGGAGGGTTGGTGTACAGCTTGCAGACGCGGTCGATCTTGGGCCCGAAGTCCGGGTCCTGACTGTTGAGCCACATGCGAACCCGATGAGGACGAAGCTCACGAGCCCGCAGAATGCGGCCAATCTCGCTCGTGCTGAGTCGGACGCCCGTCGCGTCAGCAAGCGCGGTTTGCAGCGCCCTGTGAGACCAGACGTCTCGGAAGGGGCGCCGATCATCGGCCTCGGGCCGCTCGCAGGCCAGGCTGACAAGCTTCGCGCGGGTCTGCGCACTCACCGTGGCCGGTCGACCGCTGCGGTGCCGGTCGAACAAGGCCTCCAGGCGTGGCGTAGCGGCGAATCGACCTCGCCACAGGCGGACCGTCTTCACATCAGCTCCGACGAGGTGGGCAATCTTGGCGTTGCCAAGACCCTCGGCAGCCAGCAGGACGATGCGCGCTCGGCGCGCGAGGGCTTGCGGTGCTGACTGGGAGCGTACAAGGGAAGCCAGCTGGGCGCGGAGGGCTGGACAAAGGACGACTTGTTGCGCACAGGGACCGGACATGGCCCGAGGATCGCACTTCGCTGCAGCGGCGCCAGAACCAGGGAGACACTTCAGGGTTCAGGTACTAGCCCACCTGGCGCCGGCTACCAGGGCAAGCGCTCGCCGTTCATGTGCCAGAAGCTCCCGCTCGTCTCGAGCGTCAGCGCGTCGACCCGCGCGATGAGGCCGGCCGCGCTCTCGTCGGCGTCGACCAGGCCGCGCCCGCCGGTCATGTCGGTGCGGACCCAGCCCGGGTGCAGCAGCGCCACGGCGACGCCCGCTGGCCGCAGGTCTACCGCCAGGGAGACGCCGGCCGCGTTGAGGGCCGCCTTGGACATGCGGTAGGCGTAGTGGCTGCCGGAGTCGTTGTCGGCCAGGGAGCCCATGCGGCTGGTGATCAGCGCGACCTTGGCCCCCGCGCCGAGCTGGCTCCGCAGGGCGGACACGACGCGCAGCGGGCCGAGGGTGTTGACGTCGAAGAGGCGCTGGCACGTGGCGGGGTCCGGCGCGTCGAGGGTCGTGCGGACCAGCACGCCAGCCACCACCCACACCACGTCGACCGACTCGTCGCGCAGCCCGTCGGCCAGGGCGGCGACGGCCGCGTCGTCGGTGACGTCGACGCCCGTGAGGGTGCGCGCGAAGGGCGTCAGGGCCTCGTTGGCCGTGCGGCAGGCGGCGACGACACGCTCGCCCCGAGCGTGCAGCTGTCGGGCCAGCTCGAGGCCGATGCCGCGGTTGGCTCCGATGACGACGTGGGTGGGCATGGCGGACTCCTGTGGGCGACGGGCGCCGGCTGGACGGCAGGTATACGCCCACGGGCCCCCCTGCGCGAAGCCCGGCCGCCCAAACGCCCGGCATCTGGGCGTGAAAGGGGGGCGACCGGTCGCGATCCAGGCGGGCCGCTGCTAAGAACGCAGCGCGGCTGCCACGTCGCCTGAGAGGCCCCCATGCGTGACCCCAGCTCCGGTCGTCGAGCCCCCGCCGCGCCGGGGCGTGACGTCGCGGCTGCCCCAGGGTGCGCCGGGCGGCGGACGGCGGGCTGGCTCCGCCCGCTGGCCCTGGTGCTGGTGCTGGGGCTCGCGGTCACGCTGCTGTGGGTGGCCGGCGAGCAGGGGTGGACCAGCGCCGACGTGGTCACCGCGGTGCGCCGCGCCGGGCCCTGGGGCGCCGCGGGCTTCGTGGTGGCCTTCGCCTGCGTGCAGCCGCTGGGCATCTCCGGCCACGTGTTCTGCATCGCCGCGGTGGCGCTGTGGCCGCCGTGGCAGGCCCTGGCGCTCGCCTGGGCCGGCGCCGTGGGCTCCGCGATGGTGGCGATGGGGGTGACGCGCTGGCTGGCCTTCGACGCCGTGCAAGCCCGCCTGTCGCCGCGCCTGCGGTCGATGCAGGACCGCCTGGTGCGAGGCGGCTGGCGCGCGGCCTTCGTGGTGCGCCTCGTCGCCTTCACGGCGCACCCGGTGCAGGTGCTCTTCGGCGTGGTGCCGCTGCCCTTCGGGCGGGTGCTGAGCGCGACGGTGCTGGCGTTCCTGCCGACCGTGGCGCTCGACGTGTTCTTCGGCGGCAAGCTGCTCGCGGCGGTGGGGTGGGGCGGCGTGTCCTGAGCGTGCTCTCGGTTGTGAATCGCCTGGCACCTGCACGGGCAGGGTGACGCGCCCTTCGCGCGTCGGTCGTCTCAGCTGGGGTTGAGCCAGGCCTCGGTACCGTCTGGCTCCGGCGCCGCGCCGCGCGTGATGCTGCTGTCGCGATAGGCGTGGTTGCGCGCGCGCTGCATCGCGCCGAGCGGCCTGAACTCGGTCGGCGCGTGCCAGGGATCGAAGACCAGCGACTCGACGAAGTCCGCCAGCCCCTCCGGCTGTCCGTCGGCCTCCACACGCGGGATATCCAAGGTCGCGACGGTGACCCAGGGCGAGTCGGCCTCGAGCCACTCGACCGTGTTGTCCTCGACCGGCGTCTGCGCTGGGTCGACATAGGGCTGCACACGAAAGGCATACGACAGCCCACCCCTGGCCAGCCGGCCGGCGAGCTCGTCGCGGTAGCCGTCCGGTGTCGTCACGCGATCCGCCTTCGCAGGCGCGGCCGGCACGAAGCTGTACTTCACGGCGTAGTCGCCCCAGCGGATCGGCAGCGCGGAGTAGAAGGTCGGCGCGGCGAGGCTGTCGACCCGGGTTCCCAAGCCCTCTTTGAGCTTGCCGAGCACCTTGCCCAGGCGCAGCCCGAAGTGGCCGAGCAGCCTCGGCAGGGCCAGCAGCTTGTGCCCCGACACGGCCTGGACCAGGCCCACGAACTCCTCAGGCGTGGCGAAGGGCACACTCGGAGAGAGGATCGCCAGGAAGTCCTGGGTCTTGGCGTCGGGGTGGATGATCTTCGTGCCCGGGACCCCCACCAACTTCACCGCGATGCCGCGCACGTCGGGCTCCGTGTCGGGCTGGAACGCGCCGGAGCCGTTGGAGTAGCGCACGTAGGCTGGGAAGCGCCCCGGGGCCGCGAAGATGCCGACCTGGGCCCACGTCGGCACATCGTCGTGCACCGTGAACTCAGCGAGCAGCCCCGCGTGCGGCTTGTAGTGCAGCGCACGACCCATGGGGTGCCGTTCGCTGCGGGCGCGCTGGATGCCCGCGAGGGTCGCCGCCAGGGCGTCGAAGCGCGCGGTCTCGTCTTCGCCGACGGTCTCGCGCCAGTCGGTGCTGGGGGGCAGGGGCATGGCAGGTTCCTCTCTGGCAGGGGGAGCGCGCTGCGGGGCCGGGCTTGGCCGGTGAGGGGGCTCCCGAACGCGGGCCCTGGGGGCGCGCGGGACAGGGGGACGTGGGCGGCTGGCGGCCGACTGTACCTCGCTTGCGTCTGCGCGTCCGCCTCGCGGCGGCGTGTAAGAGGGCGCATGAAGTCCGGACCACCAAGGACAAGGGGGTGGGTGTTGAGTGGCAGGCCGCCAACGACGCGGCACTCGCCGTGTGCTGGGCCGGAGCGTCGCTGGCGCGGCCAGGCTGAGGCGCGCGGTCAAGTAGCCGGCCCAACGCCTCGAACAGCATGACCTTGGCCTGGCTGACCGGGTCTTCGCCCTGCGGGGTTTGCACCAGTTCTTGTACGCTACCAGGCGCTACCCTGCCGGCAGGTTCGGGGCCACCCACGATCACCATCAGCGTCGCAGGTCGTCTTGCGGAATCTGTCCTCGGCGGAGGCCCGCCAACCCGGCTACTGCCTCGGCTCCATGGGCGGCGCACGGCAACACGGTCATGCCCCGTCAAGTCGTGTAGCGCGGCCTTTGGGGAATGATCGTCCGACCTGGCCCCACCTGGGCCCCCGCGGCGCCTGCCTAACACCCACCCAATAATAAATAACACCAACCCGGTGAACCCGGTCGCCTACCCCTGCCCGCGTTGCCACTTCCGCAGCCCGCTGGCCGCCATGCCGCGCACCTTGTTCTGCAAGAACGACGACCACCCCAGCAGGTACCCCGGCACCCCCAGCGCCATGCGGGTCCACTTCGCCAGGTCGAAGGTGTCCACGTGCCGCACGATCTTCCCGTCACGGAACTCGAAGCGGGCGGAGATGACGTTGACCACCTTGCGGCCGGTCTGGCTGAACGCGTAGGTCGCCACCCACTTGCCCTGCCCGCTGGTGTCGTCCGCGCTGATGTCCGACGCGACGATCTCCAGGTCGGTGGCCGCCTCGCACAGCATGCGCCACATGTCGCCGGCGTCCTTGCCCTTCAGGTCCGGGAACACGGGGTCGCTGAAGTGCACGTCCTCCGCGTAGCACGCGGCCATGGCCTCCGCGTCGCGCTTGGCGAAGGCGGCGTAGAAGTCGGTGATCAGCTGAGCGTTGGGATGCATGGCGTTCTCGCGAGCGCCAGCGCGGCGCGGTGGGGGCGTGCGCGACGTCCGGGTCGCGCGCCGGGTAGAGCAACGCACCGGGGGGCCGTCGTCAACTGACCAGCCCCGTGGCGTGCTGCAGGGCCTGCTGCAGCTGCTCCAGGCTGAAGGGCTTCATCAGGAACCCCGGGGCCAGCGCGCCCTCCTCGAGCTCGCCTACCTCCGGCGCGGCCATGCCGCTCATCAGCACCACGGGCAGCGTCGGCCACCGCGCGACGATCCGCTGCCACGTCGCGACACCGTCGAGCACGGGCATGGTCACGTCGAGCAGCACCACCGCCACGTCCTTGGTCCGCGCCTCGAGCTGCTCCAGCGCCGCGAAGCCGCCGTCCACCGTCACCACCGAGAAGCCCAAGGCCTCGACCAGCTCCCCCAGCACCGCCCGCACGTCGGGCTCGTCGTCCACCAGCAGCACCAGGCCCTCGCCTTTCCACTCGGTGTTCCAGACCCCGGAGTGGTAGCGCTTTCGCCGCCTCGCCACCGCCGGCAGCCACACCTGCACGCGTGTCCCCTGACCCGGCACCGTCCGCATCCGCATCGCCCCGCCGTGGGTGTCGACGATGCCCCGCACCGCCGCCAGCCCGAGCCCGCGGCCTGTGCCCTTGGTGCTGAAGAAGGGCTCGAAGATGCGCTCCACGTCCTCGGGCTGCACGCCGCAGCCGTCGTCGCTGACCACAAAGGTCACGTAGCGCCCCGGCTCCAGGTCCACCCCGGTCGGCGTTCGCACCCCCGACTGGGTCAGCTGAACGCTCGACGTGCTCAGCCGAATCGAGCCGCGCCGCGCGCCGATGGCCTCGGACGCGTTGACCACCAGGTTCATCACCAGCTGGCGCAGCCGCCCAGGGTCGCCTTGCACCGCAGGCAGCCCCTCTTCCAGGTCGTAGCGCAGGGTCACGTCCGGCCCCAGCGACGCCTCCAGCAGCAGCGGCATCTCCTCGAGCATGGCGCCCAGGTCCACGTCGACGACCTCGTGGCTGCCGCTGCCGACATAGTCCAGCAGCTGTCGCGTCAGCTCCGACGCCCGCCGCGTCGCCAGCAGGATGCGGGAGAGCCGCTCCTGTCCCTCGGCCTGCGACGGCCACCGCTGCAGACACACCTCGACGCTGCCGGAGATGGTCGCCAGCAGGTTGTTGAAGTCGTGCGCGATGCCGCCGCTCAGCAGCCCCAGGCTCTCCAGCCGCTGAGCCTCCATGACCTCCCGCATCAGCTCGAGCCGCTCCTGCTCGGCGGCCTTGTGCTCCGTGCGGTCGCGGGTCAGCACCACGTAGGTGCCGTCGTCGAGCAGCCTGCCGTGGAGCTCGAAGAGCCCCCACGAACCGTCGCCTCGCAGCAGCTGCCGCTCGATGCGCAGAGAGCCGGTGGCGTCGAAGAGCTCGGGGCGGAAGGGGCCCGAGGGCGGCTCCGGCGTCGACCCCGCCTGCTCCGCCGCCGCTGCGTTGGCGACGTCGGCCGCCATCAGGTCGGAGAGCCGCAGGTCCAGCAGCTGATCGCGCGTCCGCCGCAGCTGCTCACACCCGGCCGGGTTCACGTCGAGAAAGCGGC
>JAUIAC010000313.1 GCA_030425545.1 bacterium
CTGGCTGGCGTCCGCGGCGCTCCACCACCGCTGCGAGGCCGTGATCTCGGCGGGGTCGCGCCCTGGGGCTGGGACCCGCACACGGCGGCGCTGCTGGCGCCGCTGCTGCCGCAGGTGGTGGTGGGCACGTCGGAGGGTCGCAGCGCGCCCGACCTCGCGGGCTTTGGGCCGCTCTTTCGCAAAGACCGATGGGTGGCGCTGGCGCGCGCGCTGGCGGCAGACCCAGGGCCGGGTGACGCGCCGCCGGCGGTGGTGGCGACCGGAGGCCGCCAGGCGCGGGACGCGGTGGCGCGGGTGCACGCGGCCGGGTGGCCTGCGGTGCTGAAGGCGCCGCTCGGCACCGCAGGCCGAGGCGCGCTGCGGCTGCCGCGTCGCGACCGGGAGACCCAGTGGCCGCGGTCGGAGCGGGTGTGGCTCGACCGCGCGCTGGGCGCCCAGGGCGCGGTGGTGGCGGCGCCGTGGCTCGACCGGGTCGCCGACCTGAGCGTGCTGCTGCATGTGGGCCGGGGCGGGGCGGTGACGGTGCGGGGCGTGACGCGTTTTCTCACCGACGCCCGCGGCCAGTACCTCGGCACGCCGCTCGGTCGCGGGACCTGGGGCCTGCCGCCGGAGGTGCAGGCGTTTTGGCACGGTGGTGGCGACAAGCGGCGCGCGCTGCCGACCCAGCTGGGCACGGTGGCGCGCGCGGTGGGCGCCGAGCTGGCAGCGGCGGGCTTCGTCGGCCCCGCTGGCGTCGACGCGCTGGTGTGGCGCGCGCCGGCGGGCGAGCTGCGGCTGGCGCCGCTGCTGGAGGTCAACCCGCGGCGGACGCTGGGGCACGTCGCCCTGTCGCTGGAAGCGCGCATGGCCCCCGGCCGCAGCGGGCTGCTGCTCTTGCTCGGTCGGCCGGCCCTGTCGCGGCTGGGTGTCGCCGACCGGGACTTCGCCGCGGGCCTCGCGCGGCTGGCCGAGGGCGTGAGCACCACCCTGCACCGCGGCCGCCTCAGCCGCGGCGTGGTGCCGCTGGCCGACCCGCAGACCGCGCGCCAGGTGCTGCCGGTGTGGCTCGTCGCCGAGCACGGCGAGGCCCTGGCGGCGCTCACCGCGCCCCTCGACCTGCCGTGGCGGGGCTGCGCGTCGCTGGACCTGTAGCTGGCCTGGACCAGAACCCGTCGCCGGACCCGGCGCGGCCCCACCTCGCGCTGGATCGAAGCCCGGCGTCGTGCGTCTGTGCCGCTCGCGCGCTGCACAGACGTTTTTTTTTGCCGCGGCGCGCATTCCGAGGATCGATCGAGGTCGGCAGGAGCGCGGGATGACACCGACGATGCGACAGCTGTGGCGACGAGTGGGGCTCACCGCGGTGGCGGTGGTGCTCGCCGCCGGCTGTGGCGATCTCAGCGTGCCGGCGACCGCCGCAGGGGTCCGAGTGACCCGTCTGCCACCCGGCGAGGCCGCGCCGCTCGCCGTCCCGATGTCCCGCGCCCGCACCGCCGCGGTGCTGCCCTGCCTGAAGCAGGCCTCGCTCGTCGACCTCGCCGACGCGGGCGACACCTCGACCGAGCCCAACACGCCGGCTCCCCTCGCGGAGGGCAGCTACCTGATCGAGCTCACCGACCCTCGGGGGCAGCGCTCGACCCTGCGCCTGGTGTCCGAGCGAGCGCTGGTCGGCCCGGGCGGTCGCCGCTTCGCGTCCCGCTGCCTCTACCCGCTGGTCCGTGACCGCTCGCTTTTGCGGCGTTTCTAGCCGAAGGATCGCGCCACCACGCGCCCCGCCGAGGCCGGACTTTTTGGGGCTTGCGTCGGCGTTTGGGCGGGTGTAGGTTTCGCGGCCCGCGGGCTTGGTGGCTCTAGCTGCCAGGGCTCGGGTGACCCGAGAGGGTCAGGTGACGCCGACCTAGCTCAGTTGGTAGAGCAACGCACTCGTAATGCGTAGGTCGCCGGTTCGACTCCGGCGGTCGGCTCCAGACACGACACTTGAGACGACAGAGCTCTGCGACGACAGGGCTCTGCGACGACAGGACGCCAGCCGAGAGCTGGACGGAAGCGGCCCCGACGCGGGTCTCTTCTGCTTTTTGCCCTGCTTCTTGCGCTGGCGTCCCCCAATGTGCGCGGTCGTGGTAGACGGAGCGTGCGACGTCGGGCTTGTCCGCTCCAGGCTGCGCTCCGACGCGGTCCGTCCGGCGGGCGCTGGTGGCTGTCGGCGCGGTGTCGCAACTTCGCCTCCGCCGCCTGCCCCTCTCCCCACGGCGAACGGACGCGACCATGGCCACGAAGAAGATCAAGAACCTCAAAGATCTGCGCCGCGTCATCGGCGCGCGTGGCCTCGAGGACGCGCTCACCGTGACGCTCCCAGATCTGATTGAGGAGGTCGCGTTCGCCCCGAAGGCGGAGACGCAGCTGCGGGCGCTGCACACGTCAGGCCTGGCGCGCACCCTACAGGACCTCACGACCGCACCCGTGACGGCGACCTTGCGGAGGGAGCTCGGCGTGCTCGGCGTCCGCGCGCTCAGCGGGAGCATTGAGCGACGTCTGACGCAGCTCACAGCGATCGCTCGCGCCCAGGGCCGCCCCGCCTCCAATCCGCGTGACGCCGCGAAACCCAGTATCGGCATGAGCGAGGCGGCGCTGCGCGCTTGGGCGGCCTGTCATGGCTCGGCGGACCTCGTCGACTGCCAGATGCACGAGCTCCCTGGGGCCGACGAGCTCAGGCTCTATTGGGAGGATCCGGCCGTCACCCTGCTCGAGCTGGTCACCAGCGCTCCAGCCGGCCGTCGTGGCGCCGCCGCGCGGATGACCGCAGAGGCCCAACAGTTCTGCCTGCTTCGGCTCCTGCGCCGCGCTGACGAGCACGAGGTCATGGGAGCACAGCTCCGGCACCGGCGGGAGACCCTCGTCCGACCCAACGACCCGCACCTGCAGTCCTACTTTGACACCATCGAGGCTCAGATCGCGACCATGTCGAGCATCGCGTCGACCCCGGTCCGCGCCGGCGACGAGCCCTTTCACGTCGGCATGACCGAGGGCGGCGACGGCATCCGCATCGTCCTGTCGCGACCGCCTCAGCTCGGCTGCGATGGCGACCCGGACATCAGCTTGGTCGGTCGAGGCGAGCGCGCGTGTCTGACCTGCGACTGTGAAGCGCCCCGACCCATGTGTCGCAACCGGCTTGACGCGCTGTGGCGCATGCGCGACGTGCTCGACACCGACACCTACCCTCACCTCGCAGGGCTCCGCGACGAGCTCGCTGAAGCCTTCAGGTTGCCGGCGGGGGAGCGACAGGCGCGGGTCTTGCTCAAGCGCCTGGGGCTGCGTACGCGCCAACAACCGACCCTCGACGGCGTGGTCTCGGAGCCGGTCTGGCGGCTGTCGGACAAGGGCGGAGACTGGTCCGTCAGCCCTGGACTGCGGCGACCCAAGAAGACCGGCCAGGGCTGGGTCGTGCGTGGGTGGCCTCGGGGGGAAGCAGAGACCTGGTATGCGACCCACGCGAGCCCGCTTGACGCGGAGATCTACGAGGTCACCCAGGCGCTCGAGGGCGCGTCCCGAAGCCACTGGGCGAGCATGTACAGCTACTTGGAGGTGCTTGAGAAGCGGCTCCTGACCCTGCTCGTCGGTCACCCGCGTGTGGTCCCGGCCAAGGGCGGCCCGGAGCGCATCGACGTCGTTCGGCGGACGCCGGTGCTGCACCTCGACACCGACGGAGACGTGGCCACCGTGCGCGTGACGATCGCGGGGGAGCCGGCCACGGAGCACCTCACCGACATGCAGTGTGAGGCCTTGGTTCATGGGACGGTGTTCAACTGGGAGGCTGGCAGGGCCGTCGCGGAGGTGATCGAGCGCTCGCCCGAGGTGGCTGCGGCCCTCATCTTGGAGCAGCGGCGGGTCAACCGGGTCCCGGCGGCGGGCATTGGCCTGCTCCGAGACGAGCTGTTGCCGCTGGCGCGGAGCGGCGGTGCGACCCTGTCCGAGGCGGTCCGAGGCGACGCGGTCAGCGCGCGGACAGACCTGGTGGTGGAGCTCGCGTTTACTGCTGGAGCGCTGAGGGTGGCGCTGCGAGCGGCGCCGCTGAGCGACGGCCCGCTCTGCGACCCGGGCTTCGGTCCGGAGGTCTGGTACGCCCTGGCTGACGGGGATCCGGTGCATGCCACACGCGACCTGGCCGGCGAGCGGCGAGCGGCTGGAGCGCTCTGGGCCGCGCTGGCCGACGTGGCTGGGTCCACGGTGGACTTTGAGCCAGAGGGTGCGGCCCTGGACGACGACGAGCGGCGCTGGGTGACGACCCTGCACGACCTGGACGCCGCGCTGGATGTGGTGGGCTGGCTGAGGCTGGCCGCGGAGGACTCGCCCGCCGAGCTGGGCGACGGAGCTGCTGCCACGGAGCACCCCTGGCAGGGCCTCGACGTGCGCTGGGACACCGAGCAGCTCAGGGTCACCGGTCAGGCGACGGCCCGAAACCTGAAGGTGGCGCTCGCGGAGGGTCGCGACTGGTTTGGCGTCCGCGCCGAGCTCCACGTCGACGGCGCGGTGATCCCGCTGTCGCAGCTGCTCGCGGCCGCTCGCGACGCGCAGCGTTATGTGCAGGTGGCCGGGGGCGGGTGGGTCAAGGTTGAAGAGGGGCTGCGCCGACGGCTGAGCGCGGTCGCGAGCGCCAGCGCTGAGGGGCGCCTGTCGCCGCTGGCTGGGCCCGGTCTGCTCGCGCTCGAAGAAGAGGGCGCCGAGGTCGCGGGTCCAGCTCGGTGGCTGGAGATGGCGGACCGCATCCGCGCCGCGGCAGGCAGCACCCCCGAGGTCCCTGAGGATCTGCAGGCAGAGCTGCGCGGCTACCAGGTGGAGGGCTTTCGCTGGTTGGCGCGGCTCGCCACCTGGGCGCCCGGCGCGGTGCTCGCGGACGACATGGGGCTCGGCAAGACGGTGCAGGCGCTCGCCTTGCTGCTCCATCGTCAGCACGAGGGGCCGAGCCTTGTGATCGCGCCGACCTCCCTCGGCTTCAACTGGCAGCGAGAGGCGACGCGATTCGCCCCCGGGCTCCGCTTGCGGGCCCTACGCGGCAAGCTCGACCTCGCGGCGCTCGACGGGCTCGAGCCCGGGGTGGTCGTGGTGACCAGCTGGGACGTGGCCGTGCTGCAGCGAGAGCGGCTCGTGGCCGTTGACTGGGCCACGCTGGTGCTCGACGAGGCGCAGGCGGTCAAGAACGCGACCACCCGGCGCGCCAAGGCTGTCCACGCCCTGGGTGCGAGCTTTCGTCTGGCGCTCACGGGGACCCCGCTGGAGAACCACACTGGCGAGCTGTGGAGCGTCTTGCGGGCCGCGGTGCCTGGGCTGCTCGGGGGGCAGAAGCACTTTCGCGAGCGCTTTCAGGTGCCCATCGATCGGCACGGCGATCCCCGTGCCAAGGGGGCGCTCGCGGCGCTGATCGCGCCCTTTGTGTTGCGGCGGCTCAAGCGGGAGGTCGCGACCGAGCTGCCGCCGCGGACCGACGTGCAGGTGGACGTCACGCTCTCGCCGGCTGAGCGCAAGCGCTACGCGGCGCTGCAGCGGAGCGTGGCCGCGGAGCTGGCCGCGCCAGTAGACCCCGAGACCCAAGGGCAGGCGCGCAGATTTCGGGTGCTCGCGGCGCTCACGCGCCTACGTCAGCTCTCGTGCCACACCGGGCTGGTGGATCCGACCTTCAGCGGCCACTCGAGCAAGGTCCTGGAGCTGCAGCGGCGTCTGCAGTCGCTTCGCGAAGAGGGCCACCAGGCCCTGGTGTTCAGCCAGTTCACCAGCCTGCTCGACCGGGTCGGTCCTGCGCTGGAGGAGGCTGGGCTGCGGGTGCTACAGCTCGACGGACGCACCTCGGCGCGCAAGCGGCGACAGCTGGTGGACGCGTTCCAGCGCGGCGAGGCCGATGTCTTCCTGCTCTCGATCAAGGCCGGAGGCACAGGCCTGAACCTCACCGCTGCGAGCTTCGTCTTCCACCTGGACCCGTGGTGGAACCCGGCGGTGGAAGACCAGGCCACCGATCGCGCCCACCGCATTGGGCAGCGGCAGGCCGTGACCGTGTATCGGCTCATCGCGCGCGGCACGGTAGAGGAGGCCATCTACGCCATGCACGGCGAGAAGCGCGCGCTCATGGACGCCCTGATGGCGGGCGCCGGCAGCGCCAAGGCGCTGAGCGTAGCCGAGCTCGAGGCGCTGATCACAAGCGGGGGGCAGAGCGGGGCCGAGGCGCTGCAAGGCGACGTCGAGCCTCCCTCGAGCGAGCCGCTGGAGGCCCTCGCTCCGCCGGTCAAAGACGCCAAGTCTGTGGTTCCCGCCCCGGCGCGGCCGGCTCCACGTCGGGCGACGGAGGCCAAGGTGCGCAAGGTGGTGAAACAGCCGGCGCCGAGCCGCTCGGACCGCCGCCGCGCTGCGCCCGTGGCCTTGGGACCGGACTCACGTCGGGCCCTCGCGTCGCTGCAGCGCTGCCTCGACGAGGCCTTGGCGTCCGGGGAGATCGCGCGGGCACCGACGGTGCGCGGCTACGTGGTGAAGGCGGAGCGCTTCTTGGGGTGGCTGGAGCGTCATGAGGTCGTCTTGACCAGCGCGGCGGTGTTGGCCGCGGGAGACGACTATCGCCGCGCGCTGGAGGCCGGGGAGTGGCCCGCGCCGAAGAGTGACCGTGTGTTTGTGTCCGGCACCGCGCGGTGGTTGGCGCAGGCCCTGGCGGACGCGGAGGCCTGAGCACCCTGCGCTCGCCCTGGAGCAACGGGGTCAATCGGTGGCGGCGAGCTCGCTCCGTAGCCTCGTGACGGTGGCCTGGTCGGCCTCGTAGCGGGCCAGCGCGCGCTCAAAGGAGGCCATGGTCTTTCGCACCTGGAGGCGGAAGGGCGACCCCACCCGCAAGGTCTCGAAGCTCAGGTCCAGGCCGCACGCGCTCGATCGCAGGTGCTCCCGGCGCCGCTGCGCCACGCGGAACTCC
>JAUIAC010000314.1 GCA_030425545.1 bacterium
CCGACCTTTGCCCCTTCCTTGCCCCCGGGGTGAGCCAGCGCGTCCGTGTCGTCGCAGTCGCCGCAGGGCAGCGCGCCCGGCGCGCAGAGCCCGTCGCACCGGGCGTAGCCGTCGCCGTCCGCGTCGCTGCACGTCGGCGCGCCGGGGGCGCAGCTCGGGTCCGCCGCGTCGGTCAGCCCGTCGCAGTCGTCGTCCACACCGCCGGTGCAGACCTCGGCCTGGCCGGGGTGCCGCGCCTTGTCGGTGTCGTCGCAGTCCGCCGGCGCACTGTAGCCGTCCTTGTCGGCGTCCACGCCAGCCTTTGGCGCCAGCGAGAGGGCGCCGCCCTGCACGCTGAGCACCCAGGTCGCCACCGCCCCAGGCGACGTCGTGCTGTGCCGCCAGGCCTCGCTCACCGCGCCCTTGGCCGAGACCGCCTGGGCCTGCAGCGAGAACGCGCCGTGGCCGGTGCCGAGCACCCGCACCGTCAGCGGCGCGGCGCTCAGCGGCACGTGGGCCACCTTGGGCAGGCCGTCCTGGCTCGTGTGGCCGGGCTCATCCGGCGCCACATCGACCGCCGCCACCCCGTAGCTCGCACCGACGATCTCGTTGAGCCGCCCTTGCTGCGGATGCCACCCCACCCGCTGACCCGAGCTCGTCTCCAAGAGCAGCTCAGCCGGGGAGTGCACGGTCACGGTCAGACTCCCGCCGGGCGTGCCGGGCGCCAGGAGCCGATAGCCGGAGAACAGGTTGCGGTGCTCGTTGTTCTTGGGGTGCATGCTCTCGATCAGGTCCGGGCTCGCCACCTTGCCCGGATCCGCCACCCGCCAGGTCCCGACGAAGCCGCCGCCGCTCGCGACGCTCATGCCACCTTCGGTCGTGGCGTCGGTCCACCAGCGCGGCTGGGTGCCCGTCCCCACGAGGAAGTGGCTGTTGTTCTTCACCCGCAGGATCGGCACCTGGCCCTCGGCGTAGAGCTTCTCCACGGCGCTCGCTTCGGTCTCGTCGTCGTCGGCGTCGAGGGCCATGCGATGGGTGTAGGTCAGGCCGTGCTGGGTCCCGACCACCGCCCAGTTCATCAGCTGAAAGAAGCGCACCGCCGTGTTCGTGGCCAGCGTCGGCGTCCCCTCCAGCGCGGTCACGGTCGCCAGCTTCAGGTAGCGCTTGCAGGGCAGGTGGGTGGTCGGGTGCACCTGCACGCCGGCGAAGGCGGGGTGGTCGAGGCCAACACAGCCGGTCTGGTCGAAGGGGTGCGCCGTCGCCGCCATCTCCAAGCCGGCCACGGGCGCGCCGCTGCCGCTGACCGCCGCGGGCTGGGCTGGGAGCGCGCTCTGTCCGCATGCGGAGAAGGTGCCGAGATCCTTCGCCATGGAGCTGGTGCGCCAGGTGCCGTCCGACCTGCGGTAGCCGCTCGGATAGAGCTCGACCACCGCCCCCACCGCCGGCGCGCCGCCCCCCGGCAGGCCCGGCGTCGCGGCGACCGTGCAGCACATGCGCACCTCGTGGGCGTCGTCGCCGTGGTCCGGGGCCGCGCCGCCCTCGCACGCCGTGGCGCAGGCCGCGCCCTGGCAGCAGCCGCAGTCGTCGAGCGGGTGGGTCGCGGCGAGCGTGGCGCACGCGGTCTGCACCGTCGCGGTGAAGCCGTCGAGCACCCCAACCGTGGTCGGCGAGTAGCCGCCGTGCTCCTGCAGCTCGGCGTTGAGCTGCGCCGGCGTGAGCGCGCTGCCCTTGTGATAGTTCACCACCATGGTCGCGCTGGTCAGCCCACAGCCGATGGCCTTGATGTTGCGCTTGGGGCCGTAGAGCGTGCCGCCCGGGGTCAAGCGCCGGCCACCGTAGCGGTCCGGCGCCCACCCGCCCGTGGCGCTGCAGTCCCCTTGGGACAGGGGCGCGACCTTCGTGGAGCCCTTGGTGGCCTCGAAGTTGGTCTCGAAGGTGAGCGAGTGCACCCGCATCGACGCGTAGAGCAGCAGGCTCGAGCCGCTCACCTGCCGCGCGACCCGGTAGCCCTCGACCGTCACGCCGGTGACGGCGTGCTTGACCTCGTCGGCCGGCACGTCGACGACGAGCTGATCGACGAAGCACGTCTCCGATCCGCACGTGCCGGTCCACACGTTGCTCGCGCCTGTGGGTGGCGTGCCGATGAACTCGGGGTTCTTCGACGACCACTTGAAGTGGCGGATGTCGGTCCCGATCTGCATCGTGCGAACCAGATCGGCCGCGCCGTCCCGGTGCACGCGGACGACCCCGAGCTTCTTGCCCACCTGGCTGGTGTAGACGTTGACGCCCATGATCACAGCGCGGAGCCGGGTCGCGTGAATCCCGGGGCTGACGCTCCACTTGAGCTTGGCCGGGCTCTTCGCAGACTGCGTCTTGATCAGCACCGACGCGCCCGTGGCCGCGCCGCCCTTCGCCGACCAGCTCTTGTTGTAAAAACTGATGGGCGTCGTCGGCGTCGCGCCGCCCAGGGGGAGCACGCCACCGGTGGACAGCGGCCAGCTGTGACCGTCCTGCGTCGTGTCCGGGTACTTCGACGTGCTGTTGTTCAGCGCCGACTTCTGCAGGTCGCTCTCAGCGAGGTTCACGTCCTCGAGCGGCACCACGAAGGCGCCGTGTCGCCACGCCCGCGGCGGGGCGGTCTCCAGCGCGACCAACGCCATCGGAGCGACGCACAGGCACACGGTGAGGGCGCTGGCCGCACGGGCGCGACGCGAGAATAGAGTCAGCGTGGACAAGGCGCCTCCCGACCAGCGTGAACCGCTTGTGACCCGGAGACTCTATCGCAGCGTTGATGTCATGGGCGAGCGTCGTCTACCGGGGGGCAGCCGTCCGGTGAGCGACGCTGACGTGGTCGCCGCCGCCCCGTCCCTACTTCTTGGACGAGGTCTTGGGCTGACAGCTCTTGGTGTTGGCGCCCGAGACGCCGTTGCAGGCCTCGTCGGTGCCGCAGTCCGCGTCCTCGGTACACGACTTGCGGCACACGGGGTCGCCGGACGAGATCTGCGTGCAGATGGCGCCGTCGACGCACTCGTCGGTGGCTCCAGAGGTCCCGCACTCGTCGCCGATCTCGGCGGAGGCGCAGCCGGCGGCGAGGCTGAGGGCGGCGACGAGGGTCAAGCGAACGATGAGTCGGCGATGCATGGCGTGCTCCTGAGGTGAACGCGAGCAGGGGACGCTAAAAGTACCACCGCGCCTCGAGATAACCCACCGGCCCGCCGGCGCCGTACTCACTCTCGAGCAGGAGGCCGGTCACCGTGCCAGCCGTCCCGCCCGCTGCGCCGGCGGCCCCCTGGCTGACCAGGGGGCCGAAGCGCGCCGGCGTTCCCCAGGGCAGGAACCCACCCAGCGCGATGTCGGCCTCGTCCGACGCGTTCCACGACAGGGAGAGACCCGCGAGCCCCGAGCCGTCGCCCACGTTCATCAGCGCGAAGACGCCGGTACGCAGGATGGGCAGGAGCTCAAACCCGCCGGAGATCGCCGCGTAGTAGCGACCCAGGTTAGGCAGATCGTCCGCGGCCAACGCCAGCGCGCGGTTGAGGTAGTCCCGCGGATTGGCGGCGCCGTCGGACACGACCATGCACTCCGCCATGACCATGCCGTTGCGCCAGGGCAGGCGGGCGTCAGCTCCGAGCGCGGCGCGCACCTGCACGCGCTCGCCGAGCGGGACCGCGTCGCCAGGCCACATCGGCTGGCCGTCACGCGTCCGGAAGGTGTCCCCGTCGCGCAGCCCCACGTGGCCCTCCGCGCGCACGTTGATGTCGCCGACGTCACCCTGCGCCGAGAGCGCCACGAGCGTCCGCCCCGGCGTGCGCCCAGCCAGCGCGCTGACCTGGAAGTTGCCGAGCAGGGTCGTTCCGCGAAGCAGGGTGGCGGCGCTCTCGGGTCTGCCGTCTTCGTCCCACGCTGCGACGGCGATGACGCTCACCGTGGTCATGGCGCCCACCGCGTAGTCCACCTGGGCTGCGTCGACCCCCGGCTTGTATACGCGGTTGATCGACGCGGCCGAGAAGGGTGCGAACAGGTCGTTGGGGGTGAAGAGCGAGGTCACCGACAGGCTCAGCGGCATCCGGCCCACGCTAAGGGTCCAGTCGCCAACCCGGCGCCGCACGAGCAGGCGGTCCACGCCCACCGTGGCGCCCCAGGGTGTGTCGTCGTAGGGCCGCCCTTCGAGCCAGGGGTGCCGGTAGGCGCTGCGCCGCCCACCCACGGTGCCAAGCGCACCGCCGAGGCCGCCGCCGCTGGCCATGCGCGAGCCGTCGGCGAAGACGTTGACCTCGAGCCGCGTGGTGTCGCTGCGACCCACGACGATGCCGCGCACGACGCCGGCCGCCGTCCAGCTGGCTTCGTCGAGGCCGAGACCGGCTGGCACGTCGTCGATCCGCGGCGCCGCGCTCGCCGCCCCCAGGCCGCGCAGCGCGCCCGTGGTCTCCCACTCCCAGGCGGTCGCCGAGGTACACCAGACGAGCGCCACGCACAGGAGCACGGCGCGCCATGCCCAGGGCGCCCGACCCTGGATTCGCGGGCGCGTCCGGCTCACCCGTCCCGCCGCTCGTCGCGCTCGACGCGTCCGTCTACCAGGTGCACGATCCGCCCCGCGCGGGCCATCACGCGGGGATCGTGGGTGGAAAAGAGGAAGGTCACGCCCCGCTCTGCGTTCAGCTTCTGCATCAGGTCGAGCAGCATCTCGGCGGTCGCCGAGTCGACGTTGGCGGTCGGCTCGTCGGCCAGCACCACCGCTGGCTCCGACGCGATCGCCCGCGCGATGGCGACGCGCTGCTGCTGCCCGCCGGACAGCTCGTCCGGCCGCCGGTCGGCCATGCCGCCGAGGCCCACCTCGTCGAGCAGCGCGACCACCCGCTGCCGACGCTCTTTTTCGGGCACACCCTGCAGCGCGAGCACCATCTCGGCGTTCTCCGCCGCGGTCAGCACCGGCACCAGGTTGTAGGCCTGGAACACAAAGCCGATACGGTCGCGGCGCAGGTCGCTCAGGGCCTTGCGGCTCAGGGCGCCCAGGTCGTGGCCGTCGACGTGCACGCCACCCGCTGTCGGGGTGTCGAGCCCGCCGATGAGGTTCAGCGCGGTGCTCTTGCCGGAGCCCGAGGGCCCGCTCAGCGCGGTGAACTCGCCGGGCTGCACCTCGAGGTCGAGCCCGCGGAGGGCGTGCACCTCGATGGCGCCCTGCTGATAGGTCTTGGTGACACCCTTGAGGGCGACGATTGGGCCGCTCATGGGACCTCCTGGGCCGGCGCACCGGCGTAGTTGGCGTGCGGGTGCCGCACCGTGTGTGCCGCCACCTGGCTGCCAGCACCTGGCTGGCGGCACCGTTGTCGCGTTAGACCAGCTTGATGGCGTCGACCGGGTTGACCGTGCCGGCCTTGTAGGCGGGCAGCAGGCCGCTCGTGAGCGTGGCGATGACCACCGCGACCACGATGAACGCCAGGTGCTCCGGGTGAATGCGCACGTAGAACTGAGAGTCCATCATCATATTGGCGACCTCGGCCCCCTCGCCCATCTTCGCCGACAGGTCGAAGCCATCGGTGCTGAGCTTCCAATAGGGCCAAGCGGTCACCACAGCGCTGAGGCCGAGACCCACCAGCGCCATCCACAGGCTCTCGAGCATCACCAGCGCAAAGAGCTGGCCGCGCCCCCAGCCGATCGCCGACAGGATGCCGAACTCAGGCAGGCGCTCCATCACGCTCACAAAGAGCGCGTTGAAGATGCCCGCGGCGATGAGCAGCATCAGCAGCCCCTCCATAAACGCCGCGCCCGAGAGCTTCATGTCGATGAAGCCGGCGAGCTCGGCCATGGTCTGGTGCCAGGTGAGCACCGAGCGGGTCGGGTTCTCCAGGTGTCGGAGGCGGGCGGCGATGCCGTGGGTGTGGCGCTGGTCTGCAGCCAGGACGGCTACGAGCGTCGCGTCGTCGGGCCCATATCCCAGGGCTCTTCGCAGCACGTCGATGGGCAGCAGGCACAGGCCTCCGTCCACACTGGAGGTCCCCGTCTTGACCAGCCCGCGCACCCGTCCGAGCCCGGAGAAGACCTCCCCGTGGCGATCGGTGAGCGTGTAGACCACCTTGCGCCCGAGCTTGACTCCGAGGTGCCGCGCCAGGTCGGCGCCGAGCACGATGCCGCGCTTGTCGTCCGCCGCGAAGAGCTTGCCCTCCGAGATGGAGCCGAGGGCCGAGAGCGTGTCCTCGTTCTCCGCGGTTGGATCGATGCCGATGACCATGGCGCCGCGGCTCTCCCCCGCCGCCGCCACCATCATCTGGCCCGAGATGCGGGGCAGGGCGGCCACCACCTGTGGGTCGGCGCGCAGCTGCTTGGCGAGCGCGCCCACGCCGGAGATGTAGCGCTTGGGCGCGGGCGCCTGCACCTGCATGGGGTGCTGCACCGTCACGTGGCCGTTGCCCATGCGGGCGGCCATGTCGATCATCTTGCCGTAGGTGGCGTCGCCCATCCCGGTCATCAAGATGGCCAGGAAGGTGCCAAAGACCATCGACGCCAGGGTCACCAGCGTGCGGCGGCGGTTGCGCCAGATGTTGCGCCAGGCCATGGCGGCGATCGTGCCGAACTTCATGGAGAGCTCCTTGCGGGCGATGCGCGACCGCCCCGGATTGCTGGGCGATTAGCGGTGACGGATGGCCTCGACGGGGCGGATCCACGCGGCCTTGGAGGCCGGGTAGAGCACCGCCATGAAGACGACAAAGAGCAGCACGGTGATGGGCAGGATCCAGGTCTGCGCGTTCGGCGCGGCGTGCCAGACCTGCGAGGTCGACACCCCCATCACCGTGACCGAGCCCATGTGGATGCCGTGCTCTTTGAGGTACCAGAGCGTCGGTAGCGAGAGCGCGACGCCGGCCACCAGGGCGATCCCGGTCTGGATGGCCGACTCGAGCAAGATGAGGCCCATCAC